>JAMOMD010000240.1 GCA_027068725.1 Thermoproteales archaeon
ATTCTATGTCGCATTTAAGATAGCTGAAGGAATAGTACTTGGACAGATAACGAACCCGGCCGAGAGAAAGATCTACAAGTATGCCTACTGCGTGAAGCTGAACGTACAGAAGTGCGCACCTTCTGACAAGCTAATAAGAGAAGTAACAATAAGAGTGTACAAGGCTCCAAAAAGAATTGTTGATAGACTATTTGCTGATCTAGCTGCAAGAAGTTCAGGAGGCGTACCTACAGCAGGTGCAGGATCCAAATGATTACAATAAAATTAGGATTTTCTTAATACAAATATGGTACTTAACATACCTCCCTGCTCTACAGTTATCTGTTTCTCCACATAAAGATCCTTAACACGTTCTAAAGCACTATTCATAAGTCCTCTTCTAGGAGTTATTATAACAGCTCTAGCACCACTAGGAAGGACTTGGCTTATTTCCCTTATGAACTCCCTGTACAGCTTCTCCAACTTTTCTAGCGATGTCATTCTTATACCATATGGAGGGTTAGTAACAATGCCATCAACATCTCTAACATACTTACTGAGCGTTCTTGCATCAGCGGCTAGAAGAACAACTCTATTATCTACTCCAGCTTTCTGAACATTCTTCATGGCACCTCTCACATTCCTATAATCTATATCTGCCCCAATGAATATTGACTTTTTATAATGAAAACATCCCTCTATCACGATGGTTCCTGATCCGCACATTGGGTCTGCTATTACATGTTCTTTATTGATATCATACTCGAGAAGCATGTTCATTGCATATGCTAGAATTGGATTTATGGAAGCTTCGTGATGAAATACTCTGTATTTCCTCTCTCTTAACGATCTTCTAATGAGCTCGAGGCCGAGAATGTACATGTTTTCTATTACGTCAAACTCTACAACTATGTCAGGATTGTCTAGGTTTATTACAATGCTCTTTCCTTTTGTTTTAAAGTATTCGACTATTCTCTTACCTAGCTCTCTCGCAATATCGAGACTTGTGTATTCGTGCTCGCCAGCGCGTACTGATTTTACTGCAAGTGTTGTGAAGTTAGTCACATAGTCGTCTAGCCAGCTTAGATCTAGCTTGTCTAGGACTTCTATTAGATTTTCAATTTTCTTTCCTATCTCTCCCTCCTGTATTACTAAGAATGCCCTTTCAATAGTGTGGAGTTCTGTAAGTTTCTTCAGAAGTTCTTTTGATGAGGATTCTACTATTATGCGGCCGCCTAGTTCTGTTATTCCTACCTTTCTGTAGTTCTGTACCACGTTTCCGAACTTTAGTTCTATTTCACGTACTACGAGCTCCTCTATTCCTGGGACTGTGGTCAGAAGGAGCTTCAGGTTGCGGGTTCGCACTAAGTTTCGTCTTGTCGATCGTCGACATGTATTTATAAACCTCCTAGGCTCTGTCTAGCCCGTAAGTGAGGAGATGTCGATCGCGGGGGCTGTAACGGGAGACGTGTACATACCGGACACGACAGTCTTCCTGGACGGTAGTCTGAAAGAGCTCATAGTTAAGGGCAACCTGCGTGGAAAACTGCTAGTCCACACGATAGTTGTCAAGAAGTTTGAGAAGGAGTACAAGAAGGGCAGCGCGCTCGGGCTGCTTGGTCTACGTGAGCTCAACGACATCTTGACAACGGTCAGGAAGCTCGGGCTTGAGGATTACATAAGAGTCGAGTTCACTAACGTAATTCCGAAGGGCTACTATCCTGACGATATAGACAAGGCAGACGAGATCGTGCGCGAGGTT
>JAMOMD010000241.1 GCA_027068725.1 Thermoproteales archaeon
TGGTGGTGCTGAGCTTAGGATCTATGTTGACTTGCTTAAGCGTGGTGTCAGTGCTTATGATATTGTTGAGAAGTTCTGTATGTTACTCGATTTCTTGCTCTGGCTCGAAGAACGTAGATGACCCTAATGACTAGGTATAGGGCAGCGATCTGCCCAATGTCTAAGTGGGGGACGCCGTTCAGGTAGTATATCATTGGCAATAGTCTCGGAACTTCGTGAAACGTCTCCATGATCGATGCGAGGTACAGATAGTGCATCAGGACAAATGCGCCTAGCTGAGCATCCAGTATTCCTACTAGTAGTCTCGATTTTCCTCTAATGTAGAGGACTATTAGCGTCAGGATTGCACATACTAGCAGAAGAGCTGAGGCTCTCCAGAAGTATAGGTACGTTAGAAAACTTGTTTCTGGAGGAGGCGGGTATGGTAGTGTTCTTCTACATAGAAGATCCTCAAGTGGGCCAATACTTACGAGTAGTATTGATACTACTAGTGCTATGCCTATGAGTAGTCCTTTCCTGTACGTGTCTTGCACTAGCTCGTTACGTATAGCCCAGTCTTAAATGTGTAGACTATTGTCAGGACTAGTCCAAGGAAGAATAGTGCAGATATGCACATTGTTAAGATGCGGGCAATTTTCTCATTAGTCACGTACTCTAGCACTGCCTCAAGAAACTGCCCTCCATCTAGTGGATATGCTGGAAGCGCGTTTAGTAGTGCGAGAGTTATGTTCAGGTTAAATAGCCAGAACAGGAACTCGTACAGTACAGTATTCTTTAGAATCATTTGAGGATTCTTTAAGTATATTGCTGATAGTGTTATCTTCGACACTAGGTACCCTAGATAGCACTGACTTAATTTCAAATGTAGAAAGCGTACTCCTTCTGGTGTGTAGAATTTTAGTAGAAGTACAGAGCCAGGAAAACATTTCTCGTATAGTAGGTTTGATAAATGATACATAAAATCGTATGTGCTAAATACGTAAGTATTATTAATTTCAAGTAGCCTCGAGCCAGGTGGTATGCTTGTTATGTTAGACCATGTTACTAGAATTCCAAGTGGATTACCTGAAATTTTTGTGAGAAGTTCTAGTATTAGAAATACTATAAGTGTAATATATGCTAGGAAGATGTTTGCAACAACCCCTGCCGAGTATATTGTTAATCTCTTCTCGAGTGGTAAGTTCTTGAGATCTTCTTCGTCTGGCTCGACAAATCCTCCCATGAGTATGAAGAAACTTGTGAAGAATCCTCCGGACTTTATCCTGACTCCGTACTTCTTAGCAACGATTCCATGTGCAAGCTCGTGTACTGTGACGCTTATGCCTGCTGCTACTATTATCAGGATGAACGTGGTCAAGTTGACTGTTAGTCCCGGAATTATGGGCTGAAGTGATAGAAAGCCCATGCTTAGCATGGACTCTGGCGTCATTTTCCTGATGGATGCCTCAATTATCAGAACTAGGTTTCTCAGTATACTTACAATAGGTGACGAGAGGAAGAGACCAGCGATGAAGAGGTTCCTAATTGGAGGAACAGGAAATAGTAGTATTGGTACAGGAATTAGAAATAGCATTGTCACAGCAAAGATTGTACATACGAGAATTATCAGAATCTTGTCTGGTATCGAAGCTACTAGTCTACTAGCTTTCTCTAGAACTTTCTCAACATTTTCTCGCCCTCTAACAACTATGGCAGCGGCATAGAATATTCTAAGAATAGACGAGCTTATTCTCCTA
>JAMOMD010000242.1 GCA_027068725.1 Thermoproteales archaeon
TACATTCTCTACATATAGCTCATACGCATTCTCACGTACACTAAGGCGAGGTGCCCCCAGCTCTATCCCTAGAAGACCCTTAAGTGAGCGTGCAAGACCTTCAACTGAGAACAGGTCAGGTCTATCATGCGTAATTTCCATTTCAACTTCATCTCCCTCAATTTTCTCGACCTCTCCCTTCAGTCTAGACAGTATCTGTCTTAGCTCCTCCTCGCTTAGTTCTATTCCTAGCAGCTTCTCTAGGTCACTCTTTCTAAATGTGATTACTGTCACAGATGAGACCCAGCGCTGTACGACGTGCTCTGATGTATACTTTACCGTCAGTACAGAAGTGATGCATGTGCAAGAATGAATGCTGTCATGCTTGTGATTACAGGAAGCGTAAAGTTATCCTCTATTCCGTAGGCTTCTGCAATTATTGCTGAGAGAGCAATTATTGCTGCTGCTATTAGCGATATCTTGAATATTGTCACAAGTACTATAAAGAGAGCTATTGCACCTGCTGCAGCGCCTTCTATAGTAACTATACTTCCAGGAATTTTGAGACGACCAACGTGTGAGCCTACTAGACCACTAATACTGTCGTATACTATCAGTGTGAGTATTCCGTACATTACATACTTGTTGAATAGAACATATGAGCATAGTACACCAACGCAGCCCATTAATATTCCAACGAAGCTGTATCTACGTTCATAATCTCTTTCAGCAAGTTCCACAAGTTCTTTTAGATGGTTTTCTATTTTTAGGAATGCTTGTCGTACATGATTTATTATTGCTGTGTTTGTTTGAAATGATTGTATTGATATTAGGCTTTTGCTAAGTATCTGTCGTATAGATTCTGCATATGTGTTAAATATTTGGTTAAGAATCTCGCGCTTGACATATGCTGCATAGCCTAGACAAGTCACTATTGTTGCTATTGCGTAGTAGGCGCCAGGCGGCAGAATTTTTCCTGCTTCAGGTACTATGATTGGGAGTAGAAGAGGTATCGATAGTATTATGTGAACAATCTTCCTAAGAAGAACACCTTTTCGAATTTTCATTATCTTTCTACACTGTTAGATTTGTCGAGTGTATATTCCATTTTCTCGAGCTCTGATAATGTGAGTACGTAGAGCTCAACAGTGACGTCTGATCCTGTACATATCAGGTTAACAAGTCTACGATCAAGATCTCTCGCAGCCTTGTTAGCACGTATGCATAATGTCGCATCGTCTATGTACGTGCTCTTCCTGATTATCATCTTGCTAGAGCTACGTGGAGTAAGCTTGCTAGAACCTTGACAGAGCACGATGTCCTCGTACTTTCCTGCCCTTATTCTCACTATCACAATAGCATCATCGCGACATAGTACACGTAGAAAATCCTCGCGAAGATCTGCAAGTGCCTTATCTGCACGACAAGCTATAATACATGTGCCTCTGGGCGTTACTTCAGGATCTTTTGTTATTTCTAGAGTTAGCTCATGCTGTGCAGATATGTTTGGGTGACCTTTAGCATGAACTATCTCGCGCACAACCATGAAGAGCCTATGTACGTGTATGTGCACAACATGTTTAATTAGGGTACAGTCACAACTTCAGGAAGTGTGACAGTCGTAGAGAAGTACATAGGATCTCTAGACCTTCTTAGTCAGCTATACAAGGCTAGCACGCTTGACTTAGTGAGAAGATTCTCTGCAAAAAAGCTTCAGGAAGATAAGTACCTGCTGCCACCTGACA
>JAMOMD010000243.1 GCA_027068725.1 Thermoproteales archaeon
TAGTATTTGACCTGATGGAAGAGTTTAGACCAGCAATAGATCGTGTACTTATATCAACAGCGAGGAAAACGCCGGGAAAAATAGCCGTACTCAGAGACAAGGACAGAGAAAGTGAGGGAGTTGTAAATGTTGTTAAAATAGTGTTCGAACTTATGAGAGATCTGAGACCTGAGATTGAGAAGCAGGCAAGAAAGCTAGTACAATACATAACTCAGGATGTGCCATACACACCGTACAGGTTAACATACTAGACTTACCACTCTCTTACCCTTGTATCATGGCTAGAACTTTTTACCCACTGGTAAGAAGATCTTACCAAGTGTGAGCAAGGTCTTTGTTGCACTTACCTGTGGAGTATCCATACTGCAGAACCTGATCGATATTTCTGAATTTGTCGAAGTACTAAAAACTAGAATTAACACAAGTCAGGACAGTATTAGGAACATAATCAGAAACTGTGAAGCGCAGAAGCTCTTGAAGAGCGAGGCATTATCAAAAGGTAAAATATACGAGAAGGCACTAGAGATCTTGAGTAGAGATCCTATCAAATTATCTGCTGAACTTAACTCGCTAATAAAATTATTTAAGAAAATTAGTTCACAGAATGGTGTAACACTTGTAAAATGTCAATTACTTACGTCAGATACGGGATCAGGTTATTTTTGTGCAAGTCTTGTGAAGGATTACTTACTTAAGCATAGTAGAATTGAGAATGTTGAAGTAAGTGTAGATTCTATTGTTAGTATTAGAGGACTTGTGGGTTCTCCAGAGGATATTGCAAAGGCTTTAAGTATTCTCGCTGATAGGTTTGCGAGAAAATTGTTTCAATATGCTAGAGAGGGTTACGACTTGTACACTGTTATTACTGGAGGTTTTAAGATAGAGGCTTCTTATATAACTACAATTGCATCAATAGCAAAGTCGAAGATAGTGTACTGTCCAGATCCTAGTAGTGATGTTCTTATTCTTCCGCCGTTACCTGTTGATATTGATCATGAATTGTTGAGAATATTGAATGGAGAGGATATTGAAGAGGAGAAGCTTGAGCAGTATATCAGGTTGGGGCTTGTTGATGTTGTCAATGGTAAGCCTAAGCTTAAGCCATGGCTTGAGATGTTGATTTCACTAAGATGCAGATCCTGAAGAGAGCACATGGATCTCTACGTTCTTGTAATATATGACATATCGGATGACGATCTTAGAGGTCAGGTAGCACAGTTCCTGAAGTCGAAAGGTCTCAAACGAATACAGAAGAGTGCCTTTCTAGGACCAGCAACGCCTTCTCTCATAAGAGAGATAGAGGCAGGAATTAGACGTCTCATAAGAGGTTACGAGAGAGTAAACGTTCAGATATTTACTCTAACACCCGCATCTTACAAGAGTAGGATAGTGCTTGGCGACTTGAGATACGATGAGGAGGAAGATTCCATAGTCCTGACCTAGTAGACAAACCCTCTTTAGAAGAACTATACGTGTGATATAACAATGTTCGAGACGGCTCGCGAAATTCTACATTATGCAGAAGAAGAGCTTGAGAAAGCACTGAAACTAAATGATATGTTCTTGTATAGGAATGCTGCTGATAAGGCATTTCTTGCACTAATAATTGCGATAAACGAGTACATTAAGATAGTTAAGGGAGTAGAACCGAAGAGTCATTCTGAAAGAAGAAAAATACTGAGAGAGATAGGTAGAGAAGACCTTAGAGCACTCTATAGCGA
>JAMOMD010000244.1 GCA_027068725.1 Thermoproteales archaeon
TATCCTGACGGAGGAGTACGAGGTCGGAGGCAGGGTGCACATGGGGAGGAGAATCAAGGGAACAGGAATACCGATCGCAGTTCCCATGATTGACCTAGTTGAGATAAGTGCAGGAGGCGGCACAATCATAAGCGTAGACGAGGCTGGACTACTCAAAGTTGGACCACTGAGCGCAGGAGCAGATCCAGGACCAGCATGCTATGGTAGAGGAGGAACAGAGCCCACGATAACTGATGCACATCTCATAATTGGAAGACTAGGCACGAGACTTCTCAAGGGCAGGTTCGTGCTTGATTCTGATGCGGCAAGACGAGCCATGAGAGAGAAAGTGTGCGAGATCACGAACATGGAAGTGGAAGAGGCTGCACTTGGTGCAATACGCATAATAAATAGCTACATGGCACGTGGAATGAAGATCGCAGTCCTTGAGCGTGGACTAGATCCACAAGACTTCGTGATGGTCGCCTATGGAGGCGCTGGTCCCCTACATGCTTGTGAGCTAGCTGATGAGCTAGGTATATGCAAGGTAGTTGTGCCTCCAGCAGCAGGCGTCTTCACAGCACTTGGAATGACTCTCATGAAGTTTGTCCTGAAGGAGGAGCACCCAGTGTACAAGATGCTGGATGAGGTAGACGTCGAAGAGCTGAAGACAACTGCTAGAAGACTATCTGAGAAACTACTCGACTATGCGAGAACAAGATTGAGCAACACTGCAGATGTCGTGATTGACGTTGAGGTCTACATGAGGTACCTGAACCAGGATCAGGAGCTGTCTATACGTCTCGAGCAGCAGGATAATGCGAACTCTCTTCTTGAGAAGTACAGACTCAGGTATAGTCAGCTGTATGGTTACGTGCTTGAGAAAGTTCCTGTAGAACTCACTAGACTCGTAGTAACTCTCAGACTCAAGCTTGCTAAGCTCAGTCTGAAAGTCGACATTCCTAGAAGTTGTAGAAAAGTTCCAGACGATGTAGTAATTGAGGAGAGGAATGTATTTACGGAAAGTGGATGGGTCAGGGCGAAAGTCTACGATAGAGACAGGCTTGTGCCAGGCTATGAGACAGAGGGACCAGCGGTGATTGAGGACTATGATACGACAGTGTATGTTCCTGAAGGCTGGACTTGCCTAACAGCAAGTGAGAGGTTTCTTATCCTGATGAGACAATGAGCAGGAGAAGCATACTCGTAGAGATTGTCAGGTCAAACTTGCAGTACATAGCTGAGAGAATGGGAGTAGTACTGAGGAGATGCGCCTTCTCGCCAAATATTAGAGATAGAGCAGACTTGAGCTGTCTCATATGTGATCCTGATGGTAGAATCATCGTGCAGGCAGAGCACATTCCCGTTCACCTAGGCTCAATGTACGTTGGAATGAGGAGATTTCTGAAATACATAGCTGAGGAAGGTCTCGATCCTGAGCCAGGAGACGTGTACATAGTGAACGACCCCTACATCATTGGGACGCATCTCAACGATGTTACATTAATAAGACCCGTATTCTACGAAGGCAAGCTCGTTGCTTGGGTCGTCAATAAGGCACATCACGTAGATGTGGGAGGAGCCTACCCTGGAGGCCTCTGCCTCCGAGCGAGGACCCTGTACGAGGAGGGTCTCGTGATGCCTCCCTCAAAGATTGTTGAGAGAGGATCAATGAGGAGAGACGTGCTGAACCTGCTTCTCAATAACGTCAGAATGCCCAAGGTAACGTACGGCGACCT
>JAMOMD010000245.1 GCA_027068725.1 Thermoproteales archaeon
TCTCTACAGGTAGTGTTACGTTCACTTCTGCTATGTCACTGCCTCCATAGACTACGTCTAGGTAGTAGCCCTTCAGTGGCTTGAACTCTGGGCCTCCACCTTCGATCTTTGCGAAGTATGTGCCGTTTATCCATACTGTCTCTGTTAAGTTTCCTGCAAGCTCTGTCGTCTTGTTTAGTGATGCTACTAGCTTAGCACCTGTGCTTGTGACTATCTGCCACTTGTAGCCGAATCTGTCAGTTATGTACGTTGGTAGTGAGTTGTTTAGCAGTGAGTATATGGCATTCTTTCCTAGCTGTATCTTGATTATTGGCAGGGCAACTACAGGTACGAAGTCTAGCGTCTTGTTGCCTGTTGCGTTTAGTGCATATGTGTATGTACCGACACCTACTGGTCCGATGTACTTATTCTGGTAGGCCCATGTGGAGTTCGTTGTTAGTGCGATACCACCATAGTTCTTCAGACCATATGGCTTTGCGGTGATTGTGGCTATCGTTACGTATCCGCGGAGTACCTTTCTCTGTACTATGAACCTGTAGTATAGGTCACTGTATGTTGACTGAACCTCTGCTAGTATTGCTGTTACGTAGACTCCTGGCTTGACCTCAATCTTCTTTCTTGCCTCGCCTCTATACAGTGCTGTTATGTAGTATATTGGTCCGAATGCACATGTTCCTATGATATCGGTCCAAGTGTCATTGTAGGACAGTACGCTTGTTGTTACCTTCTTGCCACTTGGTAGAACTAGCTCTACTACGAGTCTGTACTCATCACAGTATGTCTTCTCGATGTTCTCTGCCTCGCCAGTTGGCGACATCTTGCCTATTCCTAGTACAAATGCCTGTAGGTAGCTCAGTCTTAGGGCTGTTATCTTGTAGGGCTTCAGTGCGGTGAAGTTTGCAGCTGTTAGGTTCTCACACTGGTAAGTCCATGTTGTTGTACCCTTCTGTACTGTTACTGTGCTTCCCTTCAGTGTTATAACGAACTCTGTGCCACCTGCCTTGATGCTTACTGAAGGTAACCAGCTTGATACATTTGCCAGAATCTTGTTTGTTTCGGCTTTCTCCAGTACGTCCTCTATGTATGTTGTTGATGTAATTACTGGCAACTTTGCTCCTTCACTTAGGTGGGCTGTTATGTTTAGCAGCTGGTATAGGCCCATTGGTATTGCTGTTGTGTAGTTGAGTACTAGCCATCTCTGACCCCATGCCTTCATGACTAGTATTACTTTCCAGTAGGCCCATAGTCTGGCTATGTCCTCTGGTACTGTTATCGTGAAGTTAACTAGTCCTCTTGTAGCCTTGACTGTTGCTGTTATGTTGACTGCACTGCCAAGCTTTGCCTTACCTGATGAGACATAGTATGTGTCTGTTGCATTTGTGATTATTAGTAGGAACTCTTTACCTGCTGTGAATTCTGTTAGGTTTGTGCGTGTTAGGTACTCATGTACGTATGGCCATATCACCTTAGCCAGCGAACTTGGTATGCCTAGTGCTGCTAACGCTTGACTAAACTGTACTGAGTTAGTTGCGTTTGGTACATTTACTGTTACATTGAATGGTATACTACATTCCAATGTCTTTGTTGTTGGTATTACTTTGCAGCCTGCTGCTGCGTGGACTAGTGCTGCTGTTGCTAGGGTTACTGTTAGGATTGTTAGTACTAGTGCTGTTAGGATTGTCTTTGCGTTGAGGATCTTTGAGTTGTTTCT
>JAMOMD010000246.1 GCA_027068725.1 Thermoproteales archaeon
ATAGGTACTTTAGGTTTGTTGAGAGAGTAAACTTTCTCGCGCTTCTCCTAATGATTGTGCTGCTGAGCCAAGTTTTTACTCTTCGTCTCTGTCCTGTTGCCTCGTCATATATTTCATCCTCGATGACTTTTAGATGTGGATTCAAGTGTATTGGAATTACTAGCTCAGTAGGTGATGCATATATCTGATCGACCTCATCAATAAGTGCGATCTGTCTAGCATATTTTCCACTTGATGCTACTATGCTGTACCTAGCCTCGATCTTTTCGCAGAGTGCTGGGTTTGTGTATAGGGCATGTGTTAGGCACATGAGGTGTGGTCTCTTGAGCTTGTCCCTGTACTGTGACTCTGCAACAGCAAGGTCTAGCAGTGCTCTATATAGGCAGACCTCGGGATCGTCAAGGTACCCACGTGCATGTAGTTCAGCTATGAGCTTCTTAGCCTCCTGTGCCTCTGTGTCCACAATGTCTACTCCACTTTGGCTCAGCGCCTCTATTAACTTTCCAAACTTTGCACTTCTACCATAGGGGCAGACCATGCAGAGGTATGTTATGCTCATCTCAATGTGACTCCAGATGCTGTACTCGGTCAATCGACGGACTATTTCCGCCTTTTCACGTAGGGGCAGTTCTCCCCACCTTGTTTCTAGTGCCTCCAGTAGCTTGTAGCCTTCTGTTAGGCTGAGTCTTGTTGCTGCGAGGATTGTACGTATTGCCTGTCTGAAGAGCTGTCTATGTTCGTCGTTTATGCAGGAGAATATTGATCCTCTCACAATGCAGATCATTGGAAGCCTCAGCCTAAAGTAGCCTCTCCTCAGTGCGTCCATGTATGCTTCCTTGACCTTCTCAGCAAAGGATCTCAAGGTTGCGTGTGTAGGCTCGTAGCAGTGTACTGCATAGACAGTCTTGCCCAGTATCGTATTTATTGGACTTTCCTCTGCAAGAAGCTCAATGCTCGTCTCAGCAAACATCCTAGTCTTGCCAAGTCCCGGTGGGAAGACTAGGATAACTGTCCTGCCGAGGTTTGCATGTTTTGTAAGTATCATCTTAATGTCCTCACTGTAGTGTTCCTTACCCGGCTCAAGTGGCTCAAAGACCTCAATCATGTGGCCTCCCTCTTTCGGAGTGCTCTTTCTTCAGCTAGCCTAAGGATTTCAGATAGTTCCTGCTCGCTGTCTGTGCACATTTTGACAATGTAGACTTTCCTACCTAGCCTATGCCTTAGGTCTTGTACTACTTGTCTGACCTTGTCTTTGTCTCGCTTAATTATGTAGAGGGCAGGCTTCAGCCTTACCAGTGTTCCACTGTCTCTAAGCGGCTTGAGGTAGTAGTTGACTATTCTAACAGGGTTCAACTCTTCTAGTATAAGTAGAAGGTCTATGCAGCATTTCCTCTTCCTAAGAAAACCTGCTGCCCTTAGGCAAGTTTCAATGAATGTCTTTGCGAAGTGCTTCCCAACTTCTCGATCTATGTTTAGGATCTTTACCTCACCATTATCGAGAACTGGAAGGCAAATACTATTTTCATCACAGTGCCTTACTAGGTCACTGACTAGGCTAGCCTCTACTGGGTCTGCCCTCCCCTTTCTAGTCTTTATGAATGTGGTTACTAGCTTTCTGTACAGTTTTAGGTCTTGCACATGGACGCCAGTTGACATTACTTTCGCTGGAAGATTAAGCTCCTCGTTCCCTACCCTGACCTGTAC
>JAMOMD010000247.1 GCA_027068725.1 Thermoproteales archaeon
GTCAAGGTCTTCAAATGTGTAAAATGTAGATTTTGTAACTATTTCAAACCATTGGCCAATGTCGATAGTATATTCTCCTATATTCAGCACTCCTCCTTTTTCTCTAAATAGCTCGGTTACTTCAATAGCCTCTTCTCCAAACCATAAAAATAGGCGTGGTCTCTCTTCATTGCTTATTAGAAGAGTGAACTCGCCATATGAAGCTACGTGGCTTGTTACTTTACCATCCTCTGATAGTATGGGATAAAGTTCTACCATGATGTCCTGTTACTATACTAGCTTGCTCAATATCTTAAGTCATTGATCAGCGCTTTATTAATCGACTAACCTCAGTTAATCCGAGAGTGCTGGATAGGCATGTCGAGAATACTGATAGTTGCAGAGAAGGATTCTGTAGCAAAAGCTATTGCTCTGTACCTATCGGGTGGCAGAGTCCGGGTCTATAGAATTGGTAAGGTTAGAGTATACAAATTCTTATGGAAAGGCTCAGAGTGTACCTGTCTGGGGCTTAAAGGACATATAATGGATTTTGATTTTGAGGAGAAGTACAATGTCTGGACTCGTGTCAAGCCTGAGGTGCTGTTTAACGTTGATCCTGTGTTTGTTATTCGTCCTGAGTGTCTGGTCTACGTGAGAGTTCTCCGACGATTTGCTGCACAGTGTGACACAGTTATTCTCGCACTTGATTCCGACAGTGAGGGAGAGGCAATATCGTACGAGGTAATACTTAACACATATATTGTTAACAGGAGGTTGAGATACTACAGAGCTCTCTTCTCAGCAGTGACAAAGCGTGAGATTGAGCGTGCATTTAGCAGTCTTACAAGACCGAGACCAGAGCTTGCAAAGAAGGTCTTTGCTAGAATGATACTTGATCTTACGCTTGGTGCAGTATTTACTCGACTTCTCACGCTTAGCATCAGGAAGTACCTTGGCAGTAGGCTAGGCTCTAGATTTCTCAGCTATGGTCCCTGCCAATCTCCTGTCCTTAATCTAGTTGTAAGACGTGCACTAGAGCGAGAACAGTTCAAGCCTGAGAAGTACTACACTATTCATATAATAGTCAAGACTCGCGATGGACAGTACCTGAAGCTTAACTGCACTAAGACTTTCAAAGAGAAGCAGGAGGCCGAGAAGATTGCGAATCAGCTAAGGACATTGAAGTACATTACCATAACGCGAGTGCGAAACATAAGAGCAAGAATTTCCCCACCAAAGCCACTAGACACGATAGAGCTAGAGCGTAGGCTTAGTCGCTTCTTTAACATACGTGCAAAGCGAGCACTAGACATAGCTGAGGAGCTGTATAGGCATGGCTACATTTCGTATCCGAGAACCGAGACTACGATATATCCACCAACACTAAACCTGAGAGAAGTACTTCAGGAACTTCTAGCAACAGAGCACAGAGACTATGTTAGAAGACTTCTACAGCTGCCTAAGCTTATCCCTACTAGAGGAAACACTGACGACAAGGCACATCCACCAATTTACCCAACCGCTGGAGCTACGCGTGAAGAAATTCTGCGAAAATTCAAGCGTAGAGAATTCTGGATAGTGTATGACTTTGTCGTACGTCACTTCCTAGCTACATTAAGTCCACCTGCGAGAATCCTACGTCAGGAAGTAATTGCAAAGATAGGTAACCTCGAGTTCTCAGCAGAGGGAGTTAAGATACTGGAACTTGGGTACTGGGAGATCTAC
>JAMOMD010000248.1 GCA_027068725.1 Thermoproteales archaeon
GGCATCGCTGTACTAAAGAACAACAAAGCTGCCGGAAGAGATGACATACTGGTTGAACAGCTAAAACATCTAGGACCATCTACTCACAAGTGGCTGCTTGATATGCTCAACAACTGCTTCACACAGAACAAGATCCCAACAATATGGAGACAATCCAAGATCATCGCCATATTGAAGCCAGGGAAAGACTCTGCGATACCTAAGAGTTACAGACCGATATCGCTTCTATGCCACACCTACAAGCTGTATGAGCGATTAATCCTGAACAGAGTGGCACATACCATTGAGGAACGTCTCATCAAGGAACAGGCCGGCTTCCGCCCTGGCAAGTCATGCACAAGTCAACTCCTGAATTTGACACAACATATAGAAGATGGCTACCAGGATGGAAAAATAACAGGAACCGCTTTTGTTGATCTGTCTGCAGCATACGATACGGTGAATCATAGACTTCTTATCCAAAAACTCTACAACATGACACAGGACAGCACACTATGCAGAGTTATCCAGAACATGCTGTCAAATAGAAGATTCTATGTGGAACTCAACAATCAACGCAGCAGATGGAGAACGCAAAAGAACGGCCTGCCACAGGGTAGTGTACTCGCACCAACTCTCTTCAACATCTATACCAACGACCAGCCAATCCAAGATGGAACAAGGAGCTTCATATACGCAGACGACTTATGTATCACAGCACAGTACCAGACGTTCAAACAAGTTGAGACTACAATTGCACGGGCTCTGGGAAACCTAACCACATACTATAAGAACAACAGTCTGCGTGCAAATCCTGATAAGACACAAGTCACCGCGTTCCATCTTAGGAACCAAGAGGCAAAGAGAACACTGGATGTTGTATGGAACGGAACAGAGCTAGAGAACACTGCCCACCCGAAATACCTTGGTGTGACGCTGGACAGAACACTCAACTACAAACAACACATACAGAACACGAAGATGAAAGTGGCTACCCGAAACAACCTGCTGACGAAACTTGCAACTTCAAGGTGGGGAGCAAACGCAAGTACAATCAGAACGACAGCTATAGCACTAAGTTACTCAACAGCAGAATATGCAGCACCAGTTTGGGCAAGATCACCACATGCAAAGAATCTGGATCCAGCCCTGAACCAAGCATGCAGAACAGTAACAGGATGCCTAAAGCACACCAACGTTGAGAACTTGTATTTGCTCGCCGGGATAGCTCCTCCAAACATCAGAAGAGATGTATGTGCAAGAGTGGAAAAACAAAAACAAGAAACAAAGCCCACCCACTCTTTGTTTGGTCAGACCCCAGCAACAAGGCGCCTCAAGTCCAGACACTGCTTCCTGTCAAGTGTACAACCTGCAAACTTCTCCGCCAAAGTCATTAGATGCAGCCAATGGAGGAAGAGACTACGCGACAAGCCACACATAGACATCATTAATCTACACGAAGAAATGGCTGTAGGACACAATACACCGTGGACTACATGGAGATGTCTCAACCGTCTGCGTACAGGCTACACTTGCAGCAAGTCACAACGGAAGAAATGGAAGCTATATACAGGAGACACAACATGTGCCTGCGGACAAGAAGAAGAAACCACAGCACACATGCTACAGTGCTCTGACCTGGCGCAGCCCTGCACCCTGGATGACCTTATCGTGTTCAACGACACAGCGAAACAATGCGTAGAACACTGGAGAACTATGGTTT
>JAMOMD010000249.1 GCA_027068725.1 Thermoproteales archaeon
AGCCTGTTCGTTCATGATAAACTCGTACTTTTGCTGTTTCTATCTTTAGGTTGTTAAGTAGTTTCTGTGCTTTATCGAGTATTGTTTCGTCTATGCTCATTGTTTGTAATTATCGTCGTAGTTTTTCGAGCTCTTTGTCTAGTTCTTCGTCGTTGAACTTTATTTCACTCGCTAATTCAACTGCAAAGGATTCTAAGCTACTCGTTAGTAGTTCAAGTGTTTCTGGTAGTGTCGCTCCAAGTTCTCTAAGCAGTCTAACAAGGGTTTTTCTTGCATCTCTAGGCACATACCTTTCCAGAGTCAATAAGCCGTATCCCGCGAGTGCATCTCCTTCTCCCCATTCACATCCTAGAACTATCAGTGTCGCAGTTGCTTTTGCTAGTGCCTTTACCTTATTCTCGGGTAAGTTTGGGTTTCTTGACCTTGCCCACTTTTCTATTAACAGTGTTAGCTTCTCTATTTTGTCCTTGTAGGGCTCCAAAAAGTTAAGTATCACAGCTGTATGCTTGGTGTTGTTATTCTCGTTATTGTGCACATTATAGTTTGTGATGTTGTAGTTTTATGTTTTTTGTTGGGTAAAGTTTAAGAGGTTGTGAATGTTCTTGTTCTTATGCCTGTGGTGAAGGTTAGGGTCGATAGAGAGGCTAAGGCTGTGTATTTGGAGTTCTTTCCTGTTGAGAAAGTTGATGGTAGTGTGGAGTTTACGGGTAGTATTTTGGCTGCGGTTGTTGATGTTAAGGATGGTATACCTGCTGGTCTTGAGCTTGTTGTTAGGGGAGATGAAGATGGTAAAGCTGTTGTAGAGCTGTTTGATAGGTTACGTTTAGATGATATTGTTAGTGAACGTAATCGCTTGCTAAATTCGTATAGAGCAACTTTTCTATACGTGTTGTCTTATCTTCGTGAGCTTGATTTGTCGTTCTGTAAAGTTGTTGCTCCTATTGTTGGTAAGAGTGTTGAGGAGTGTCTTGAAGATGTTAAGGAGAAAATTGCTCCTCCGGGTAAGCGTATAATGGATGCGAAGCGTATGGCATGTATTGCGGTTTGTAGGGAGATTGTTGATGATTTGCTTGATGAGCTTGAGAGTAAGTCCTATGATAATGACTTTGTAGCTATGCTGGGTAATGTTAAGAGGTATCTGTGTGGTGAATAATCTAGCTATGATTGATTTGTCGGGTATTGCCTTTTCTCTTCCTGTTCGTTTTTATAGTAATACGTTGCCGGAGGAGGTTGCCTGGCCGTTTGTGCTTGTTCATTTGAATGATTACGAGGTTAGGCTTAGGCAGTATGAAACATTTGTTAGGCATGTTGTGCTTGACATTAATGTTCATAGATTTAGACACATTGGCGATTACCCCATGAACGAGCTTGTGAGATATGGCAGAGTTGTGCGTTCTCTCGCTGAGAAGTACCGTGACAGGATCTGTTTCATAATGCCGGACCTTCCTTGGGATCCTGAAGGGTATTTTCGTGGTTCGCAGTATAGTGACAATATTCGTAAGACGTATACTTACCATGTGGCTTTTCTTAGGTATGTTGCTGAGGCTTGTCATCGTTTTGGTAGTCAGCTGATGTTTGTGCTTCAGCATCGTCCGATCAAGGACGAGCCTAGGGTTGGTAAGAGGAAGGTGGTTGTCGACGTGGAGGGGAGACTTTACTATCTTAGGAGGAGCTGTGCATATGTTGAGGATTTGTTATCTGTGCTAAAGTGGGACCACGTTGTGTATGGCATTGCCGTGGGTGGTCTATGCGTTGTTGACAGCCCAAAAATAATTGCAAAGTTTCTTGACGTTGCCTTTAGATGGTTCCCACAATATAGAATTCATGGTCTTGGACTGACCTTGAGCGTTGTTAGGTATGTCCCAGATGTTTGTCGATATAGTTATGATAGTACTGGATGGACAAAGCCAGTCTGCAGCAGGGTGTATGAGCTTGTTAAGATTGCTGAGCCTTGGATAGAGGGGAAGTTTAGGCAGAAGGAGCTTGCTACTGGTAGGAGGATTAGGCGTAGTTTTAGCTGTAAGACAAGTACGGAGAGGACGATCTTTTTCCTGTGCTATGTTGCTCGTCTCTGTGAGAATCTGGGTCTTCGAGGTCTCGCGCGGGAAGTTTGGGAGCTTGCTGAAAGGTATGCGTATAGTAAGCGTAGGTAAAGCTTTTATGTTTTCTTTGTCTTGTACTCTCCATGTCGTCGGGGGATACTGTTCAACTGTTTAAGCGTCTAGTGTTTGAGACTGGACTTGTTGATCAGGTTACGCGTGCGGTCGTTGATGCTGTTAGGGAGAGTTTTGACATTGCATATAGGTACAAGATACTTGAAATAGTACACAAGTGCAGACGTAGGCGCCTTATTAGGACTAGGGTTGGGTATCTTCTCCATTCTAGGAGATGGCTGTTTATTGCTAATGTGCATAGGATATTGCGTGATAGGCTTAGGGAACTTGATGTTGAGCCAGTGTTCAGTGATGTTGCTAGGGAGGTCGTTGAGAAGGTGATTAACCACGCTATTAGGGGGTCTAAACTGTTTTTGTCTGTTGCAGTGTATAGTGGCAAGGTAATAGTTGCTAGACCAATCTTTGCTCTTAGGCGTGACGTGACTGTTCTTGACATTGTTGCTAACTGTTTCTCGAAGAGGTTTGGCAGGGTTGACAATGTTATTGAGGATCTCTTGCTTGCTCGTGAGAGGATTTATCATTTTATGATGAATCTGCTCCGTGACATTAATGACAGCTTAACGATGGCGTATGGTGCAGTAAACGAACTCTTTACAAAGGTTGTAATAGAGAGCAGAGACAAGGAAGATCTTAGGAAGAGTCTGCGTAAGGCAGGTCGCGTCTTTGTTGAAGAGTGTAATCGCTTTGTCAGTGAGTGGAAGAAGTCTAGGCTAGGCATTGTTAAGCAGTGGATAGAGGACATCGATGACCCAACTATTAGAGAATGCATGAGGCATAGGCTCGTGACTGCGGTCAATGCCGCATCTAGGGTGCTTGAGCAGGCTTTCTCTAGGGTCAAGTTTAGGACTAGGTGTAGGGTCTCGAAGAGGAGTTGGAGGAGGAAGCAGTGTGAGTTTGAGGTTCGTTTTAACTTTAGGGACGATGTGTATAACGACCTTATTGGTATAGTGCAGGAATTTATTGTACGTGGACTGTAACGTTCATTACTCTGCTCTCGATAAGTTTCTGCGCTTTTTCTCTGCATACTCTAAGCCTCCAGTACCTAATGTTGGTGTGTGGCTTTACCAGTTTCTCAACTATGCCCATCTGCTCAAGTAGTCTAAGGTCGTAGTATACTAGGTGACTCCACTCTGAGAAACGTTGCTTCAGTTCCCTTGTACTGACGTACCTGTCCTCACTTAGTGCATCGACTAGTTTTAACAGTCTCTGTGCTACCTCGGGTGTAAGTAGCCTAGGCATATGAAGTAGATTGTGAGACACTACTTAAGTTTTAACTTTGTGACCACAGTGCGGACAGTAGTAAAAGTCGAATATTTTCACCATCTT
Organism: Thermoproteales archaeon; assembly: GCA_027068725.1. GTDB lineage: Archaea > Thermoproteota > Thermoprotei > Thermoproteales > Thermocladiaceae > JAADER01. The sequence goes on from JAMOMD010000249.1 coordinate 3,501, forward strand.
CAGCCCACATGAGGGGCATACGTCTTTTCGTCCATGTCCTCTTAGCCTGAGATATCGCCTAACTGCGTATTCTGGTATTTCTAACATTTTTGCTATTTCCTTTATGCTGTATCCATGTTTGTACAGTGCTTCTACTATTTCTGCCTCTGTCTCATCTTTTTCTCGTGCCTGCTCCTTCTCGTAGAGTAGGACTTCTTGCCTAGCCATGTGCTTTTCTAGGCTCTTCCTAACTTTCTCAGCTATGCTTGGTCGCGTTGCCTCTAATAACTGTAGTAGCACGTCTAGTCTATACATTGCGCAGTCCTGTTCATCTCTGCAGAAGATGATGTATACACTATCCATGGAGTGACTAACTACTGCTCTAGCAATCTTCTTCATCGAAAACGTGTTAGCTATCTTACGCATATGCCACATGATTGCACTCAAGGTTGTGCGCATTACTGGGAAGGTGAAGGCGGGGTACTTTCTGCCGTTCGCAACTATGCAGAAGTCACCTTCCTCACAGGGCTCAGTCTCTATTTTCCTATCTGCGAGGTAAGAAAGGGCACAAAGTATTGCGTATTTTGAAGGTTCTTTGTATATTACTGTTTTTACGAATTTTTCAAGTATGTCTTTTCTCTCCATTATTTGCCGTAGAGTATTTTCCTGACCTCAACAATTATTGTTGGGTGTCTTGTCTTGAAGTGCTTCCAAATTTCGGAGTATGTCTTGACTAGTTCGCTTGGTGGTTTCTTGTCTGTTATTGCTTCTCCACAGATTGTGCAGTAGAACTTGCCTTCCCTCTCCTTGACTAGTTGTAGTGTCTCTACGATGTACTTGACGTAGGCTGTCCATGACCCAACTATCTTGCCTAGTACCTCCCTGTCTATCCTCTCTAGGAGAGACTTTAGGGTTATTCCCTGTTCCTGCGCAATCTTCTTCAGAATGTCTGGGTGTGCCTTCTTGAAGTGATTGTACACTTCTGCAAGTACTTTAAACCCTGTTAGTTTCTCTTTGGCTTTTCTGATTATGACCTCGCCACAGAGCTTGCAGATGTAGACTACTTCCTGGTCCGTATATTCTGTCCTTACTATCTTTGCTAGTTTTGTCCAAGTCATTGTGAATCTTGACCAACCTGAACTTTTAAGCTTTTAGGTGCACCTCCGTACAAAAATGTTCAGAAAACGGACCTCTCATCACATGTCAGAGCGTCCCTCTGCGACTGTCTTTTTATATTTCTTTTCCCCGGGGGGACGCATGTGCCCGGGGACCCGGGGAGCATTGCTCCCCGGGTTGCTATGACCCAGTTCTCCCGTGGAAAGCTGCTTATTTAAACCTTTCTAAAACAACCAAAATATTACAGCCCGAGTACACATCACAGGCAGGTTTTAACTACCTTCGTGGTGTTTTATGAATTGTTCTAGTCTCTTGACGTATTCTTTCACTAGTTGTGGATTATAGCTTAGTTTCCTAATTATTGATACTATTAGCTCGTCGAAGCTTATTTTGCCGCTTAGGTAACGGTGTATGTCGTCGAGTCCTGTACCGACCATGTATCTTATTCCTCTCATTTGTTTTCTCAGTTCCTCGAATGTCATTCCTGGTCTGTACTTGTTGAACTGTATCCACCTAACATATCTCTGCAACCAGTACTTAAGTTCTGGTATTATTTCTCTGAGTTCTTCTGCGAGTTTTCTCATGCTTGGTGACAGGTCGGGTAGGACGTCGTCTATTGTTCCCTGTAGTATGTAGTAGACAATGTGCTCCTTCTTGTGTGCAAACGCTAACAGTGTCTTGACCTTGACTAGGCGGTAAGGGACTTCAATTCCCTCGAATCGTACTACGATGCCCTCGCCTACCTTTTTCTTCAATTCTCCGAATTTTACGTCTCGCACAATTTCGTCGAATTTCCTGTTTCCAAGGTCGATGAACTCTATTGTTTTGAATCCCCTGTCTGCAAGTAGTGCATGTGCTTCGCTGTACCGTAGTAGGTAGTTACTGTCCATGTTTCTCGCTGTTAGAAAGTAGACTGCTGTCTCCTTCTCGAACTGTGGGGCATATTCGCTGCCGAAGGTGACTCGCTCGCCATCTATGAACTGTGTATATGGGTCAACGATCTCAAACATTAGCACGTAGTTTTCTAGGCCGCGGAAGACCTTGTCTGAGTTTGCCAACTTTGGCTCGATCTCGACTGCCCTCTTTACGTGAGGCGCTCTAATTTTCTTTGTGTCTTCTATTTTTACTACTCTGCCAAGGTTTGGGTCCTCTTTTGCCTGTCCAACTTCTTGAGGAGTAGCAAAATGTGGAATTTTTCTCGTGGCAAGCACCCACCCTAACTCATCAAAATACATTACCTCAAGCAAGGTACCATCTGCTTTTCGTGTTGACTCAACCATGTTTAACTCGGTCAATTTGTCTATGCTCCACTCCTCGTTCTCGTTGACATTGAAGAATTTTTCAAATGCTAACCTGACCTCTACGTTTCCTTTCTTTGAGTCGTATAGTACGTATGTTCCTCTACACCATACTGTTAGTAGTGGGTCTCTCCCAATGAACCATGACCTACAACTCTTTGAATAGTCAAGATTTACTAGATATTTACCGTTCCCAAGGTCATACGTAGTTAAGTCAATTCCCGCAAGCTCAAACGCATCAGCCAGCGTGCTTGATATTTCTTGTTTGAAGGCTAGCGATGTGTGCCTTGTCAATATGTCCAGTGCCGCATTAGGATTAGTAAATAGTAGTGTAACTAGGTCACTGAGGACCCTAACACAGTTTCTGTGCGTTACAGGAGAAATGTGCATAGGACATCTCTATATTAAAGGGTTTTAAGTTTTGTCTTTTGTAAGCTCTAGGCGTATTATATCTCTTGTCCATAGGTTTATTGTTCTCTTTCTAATGTTCGGTATTTCTCTCTCAAGTACATTCGTTAGTTTTTCAATGTCCTGCACCGAGAGTGCTATTACTTTTGTCTCATCTGGGTGATGTATCCATAGTTCTGCAATATTTAGCTTACCAATCTTATATAGGTAGAGTTCTGTTCTTTCCGCTGTTCCCAATATTGGCAATGTCATTAGTAGTTGCACGGTTTTCTCGCTTACTGTCTTGTCGGGGTTTAGGACTTTTGTTAAGTACTTCCTATTTATGAAATGTTTCTTCTCAAGTCTACAGGCTTTATACATGTATGAGCCACAGTTGTCTATTGTGACTGAAATAGCTCCCGTGTTTAGGAGTTCATCATACTTTGCTTCTATGGTTATGTCTGCTAAAGGAAGTTTCGACCCGTACCCTATCTTTGCGTGCATTATTGGTCTCTGTGCATCTTCGACATATCTTGACACTGTTACTTTCACAAATGATGGCACTAGTTTCAAACTTTCTTCTAGTACCTTCCTAATTACTGGTACCAGTAAGTTATCGCTACCATAGTATAGTAATATTCCGTCTTTTGCATCTACGTTAACATAGACTAGACCAGGCTGTGTCCATTCGGCTGGTGCTTTCGAGCATATTATTAGCCTAAGGTCACCACTAGTGAACACATCATAGAGCAGATTTGTCATGTACTCATTTGAGGTCTTAACATCCTCAAACAACTGTAATACATTGTTGACAACGTCCTGTATTGCAATCTTCTTGTTTAACAGTCCGGGAGCTAGGTCATTTACAATCTTTTGTGCTAGTGTTTCTGTTGGTGTCATTGAAAAGATCAGTGATGCGCGTTTTTAAGCTTTTACCTTTTTAACAGTTCTAGTATTATTATTTCGTGGTCTTTGTCTTGTCTAAGTTTTCTTTTGATTATGTTTGGATCTTCCATTGTTAGTAGGTCTGCTATTTTTCCTATGTAGTCGACTTTGAATGCTATTGCATGTATCTCTCCCTGGTTATGTATCCAGAGTTCTGCAATATCATGCATTTTTGTTCTTGTTGTGGTATCTTCTTCGAGCCTGTAGAGGATTAGTTCTGTCTTGTCTGCTGTGCCCGCTACTGGGAGTGCTAGTAGTAGATATACAACATCTGGGTCTAGTGGATTCATGTACTGTAGTTCGTATAGCAGCTGTTTTCTATCAATGAAGTAATCGTGACGTAGTTCGACTATGTTTGGGGTGCCGAAGTAGTTTGCTATTTCTATTGAAATGTATGGGAAGTCGGTTGGCTCTTCGATGCTAGCTGTTATTTTTATGTATTTTGGAGTTTCTTTTAGTTGACATGTGATTGTTGCTTTTCTTTTTCTTGTGCTTATTTCTGCTTTTTCTATTGTCTTTTCTGTGCTTACACTAACTGACTCTGGTACCTTATTTGCGCATTCTCTTAGTATTTTTGCGATTATTGGTGTTAGCAGAGTTTCAACACCGTCGTAGATTGTCAGCATTTCTGTAGGTCCGTAGTTTATTGTGACTTCTCCTCCGTGTATAATAATTGAGGGGTTGGTAAAGCGTATCTTCATTGGTAATTTACACGTCATGAAGACGCCATAAAGCAAATTGCTAAGCTTTTTGTTTGGTGTCTCATCACATTCTAAGACTTCTGCAATTTCATTAAGTACCGCATGCAGCTCGACATTTCCTTCCTGTAGTGACGGCGCAAGCTCGTGCACTAGCCTATGAACGAGCTTGCTGAGTCTACTATAGCCAAGCATTGAGAAATGTTTAAGAAAAATGTTTTTAAGTTTTACATCTTAGTCTGGCGAGATTTCGAGCACTTCTATTAGAGTCTCCTTGGTATCGATTGTTCTCCTCTTTATGAGCATTTTTCTCGGTAAGGCGTCTTCAATGCTCTTGAAGAGACGTGAAGTGTCTGTTCCTGATACTGTTAGTGCTATTGCACTTATGTTCTGTGGGTATACGAGCCATATTTCGAGTGTGTTCATGCCATTCAAGTTGTATGACATGAGTTCTAGCCGGTTAAGAT
>JAMOMD010000250.1 GCA_027068725.1 Thermoproteales archaeon
TTCACAAAAAATTACTTCTCCTTAGCTTTTAAAGTCGTGAACCTCTGAACAATATCCCTAATAGACTGCACAATAAGGTCAGCACCATACTTCACCTTACTCACAACATTCTTAAACAACAGGACACCCTTCCTATCCTGCAGAGACACCTCCCTCATGTCGAACCCTCTCTCCTGTAGTGACTTAACTATTTCCTCGTTAGGCTCAGCAAGCACCACAGACAACGCAATACATGGTAGCTTGTCCGTCTCTGCGGGAACTATGTATGGTGCAAACTCCAGCAACACACGTGAAAAATCTGCAAGAGCCTCTTCTATTCTAAACTTCTCACTTGGGAAATGCAGAATAAAGAAGAGACCATAAACTACAGAGCCATCAAAGCTCACTATTGCTGACGTGCACAAGTCATCTATTATCCTAATAGCCTTCGGGTGCAGAGTCAGACCAAGAATAAGGCAGACACCTACATCTGCAACACCCTTCTCCTCAAGAATCTTCAACTCACTAACAGCCTCCTCAAGCTTCTCCCTAAGAACAACCGCAAGGGGCTGTGGCGTAGACATACCATGACGAGCTGATTGACCTTCCAAATATACCTTTCTCACATAGATTAAAAAGTCGACAAAGAACAATACGCGTGGAACCACGCTTCAACCTAATGCAATTATGGACAGTCTTCCAATCAGTAGTAAGCCACTTCGTGAGGGGGCTACTAGACACTGTTGGTTGCCTAATCCTAGCACCGGAAATACCTAAGAAAGAGACGGAAGAGTGGGACAAAATAACAAAAGCCGCTAGGGCAGTGACACGACCAGAAATTAGGCGAGAGGCAGAGCACTTCCTAGTTCTACTAAGCACAATTTCACAACACTTACAATCACTAGCACCAGTAATAGAAGAAGTTGGTAGACTAACAGGACAGCTAATAAACATAGTCTTCAACTGTGCAAACCTACAAAAAGAAAAGTGCGCATTTATCTACAACGTAATCATAACAGCAGGCTTCCTAAAATACTTACTAGAATTCCTTTCAGACTACCTACAGACCCTAAGAAAACAGCCACCGATAGGCATGACGGCTGTCGGCATACTAGAAATATACCTACACAGAATAGTAGAAGTAATAGTCAACTACTTTGAGCGAAATAACATTAAACTATCCGAAAACTTCTACAAGTGTCTAGAAAATAATGTAAACAATCTAAAACGTGTAATAGACAAAATTGTAGGTAGCGAAGCCGCTAG
>JAMOMD010000251.1 GCA_027068725.1 Thermoproteales archaeon
TCTTGACTGTCAGGATCGCATACTCAGAGACATTCTCAGGCTGAGCATGGTAGAACGTTCGCTGGTTCTTGGCTGTCCAACGATCGTTGTAAAGTGGTCAGAGATGCAACTACTTAAAGAATATGTGCAACCTGAAGTAGATAGTCCCACAATATTTGGTTACAGAGCGGAGGAAGGTCACGGAAAAAGCAAGAGGGGTAGAAAGCGTGATAAACCAGATACGATAGCTGCAGCAGAGCTAGCTATTGCTCTTCTCTTTGCGAAGACTCTTATAGAACGCGGAATCGCGAAATCCTTTAAGATAATTAAGCCATGGCGCTATGCAGACTTACTACCGGATTTAGTGCTTGTTGACTACGAGCGCAGTGTCATGGCAGCAATTAACATTAAGTCCCGATCGAATGTTCAGCTCAGACTTGAGCAAGCAACACCAGATGAAAGTACCAAAGCTGAAAGAGCGTTTCTTGACATACAGACCGAGCTCCAAAGAGCAGGACTAGTAGATAAGAGGCTTAAGCTTGTTCAAAATGTGTACATACTCACGGTACCAGAGCCACCTCGGAGTTCTCTTGGAAGTTTTGTGAGTGAATTCACACAAGACAAACTAGTTCAGCACCTATGTACCTTAGCACAATCTGTTCGGGAAGTACTCGAGCAACTATGACATCGCTTCTGGGAACAACTTAGCTAGTGGACAAATTTTATAAATCTACCGTTCAATGTGCCTGTTAGAGTAGTATAGATGTACATAACACGTCCTGATGAGATGCGTTCAATACTTAACATTTCAAGTATAAGCTTAAGCAATGTACGTGTAAAGGAGGAACACTTCGGTAGCTTAGTCTGCTATATATCATTATTGCTCACTACACTTCGTAGACTCTTCCTGATAAAGAAATTCTCTAGGATACTTATCATGAAGCTTGTGTATCTTCTTGACAGAGAAGCACTGTATAGTCTTGGCATTACAGTCACGAAGATGCTTTATATAAACTACTTCCAGGGACCATATAATCCGTCGGTGATAGATGCGCTCGAGCACTTAGTTGACATAGGTGTACTAGTACATGGTGCAGCAACGTACGAATACAAGATCGCATCAATAAAGGATATCTCGAATCTTGCTAAAGAAGCTAAGGATGCGCTATTGAATGGTTGCAGGAAGTTAGGAATAGACTATGTCAATTTCAGAGGTATTGCATTACGTACTATAAGGAAGACCGTAGAGCTAGATAGCAGAGGCTTGCTAGTTGCATATGTTCACTCATTACCTGAAGTAAGGCAGACACCCTTTGGCAAGGTTATACTCCTTAAGATGAGATAATTAGTCGCTTTTCTCTTGATTGTAAAGTAGTCTTACGAGACGTTTACAATGGTGACATTATCATGCTTCTCGAGCCATATGTCGACACGATTGCACAGTGAGTCGCTGTGTAAGATATAGTAGCGATCCTCTGATAGTCTCGATAGGTCAACAATTCCACAGTTCCTTAGATACTGTAGCATAGCCAGGAGCGATACCAGGCGCAGCCGCAGTGCATGTTGCCGAGGTAGATCCTGACAACGTGCTCAATTACGAGGACCTTGCCGTCTAGCACGATTGTGCTGTTAATTGTCTTTACCTTCACAATCTTGAGACAGATCCTGTACCTTGTAGGCTTCAAGTAGACAAATGTCGTCTCGAGTTTCT
>JAMOMD010000252.1 GCA_027068725.1 Thermoproteales archaeon
GATAAGTGGATTTATTATGATAGTGAAGGATTTGTATTTGGATATCCCTCCTGGATAGAGGTTGATGTACTTATCAAAGATGGTGAACATATACTTGTTGAATATAAGGCTAGTGTGGACAGGGCAGATGTTGCCGAGCTCTATAGAATAGGTAAGTTATATGAAAAAGTTACAGGAATAAAGCCAAAATTATTAATCGTATCGCCTGGAATTAGGAAAAGAGCAAAAGAACTAGCAGATAAGCTTGGTATTGAGTGTAGAGGAGAGGTACTTGACGTTTAGCACTGCCTTTCCAGTATAATCCTAACACCTTCCTTATGGAGTGGTGTCTGCCAGGCAAGGTACTTCCCAATACCTAGCTCAGGGTCACATTCCGGTGGTGGAGTATCAATCCACAGGTACTGTTTCCTATCCCAAATTTCGATAATTAAGTTAAGTTCAATTAATTTTTGAAACAACTTCTGAACCTGCGGTTCTGCAAGATTTTTCCAAAGATAATCAGGATTGTGCACACTCTCGTACAGTATATTCCTCTCCTCTTTTGATAACGAAGCTACAAATCTTTCTAAGTTTCTTTTTCTAATAATATCTCTATCAAGTACCTCTTCAATATTCCACTTAGCTACATATAACTCTCTCAGAATTCTAGGATTACCTCCAGTCCATCTCCATACATTATCAAATGATTGCTGACTGTCAGGTAGTTTTTCGTAAAGTTCTTGAAAACCTTCTCTGGACATGTTCCACATTATGTACATTCTTGCCCAATTATGTCTACTAATTCTATCTCTTGTAATCCCCTCGCTAGATGAGACTAAGATAACAATATTCTCATAAGGTTCTAGAGGGTACTCAATAATGTTTAGAAGAGTCTTCACATATTTCTCAGCATTCTCTAGACCAACAGCCTGAAAAAGATCATCTAAAATTAGTGCAATCTTAGGTCTTCGAAACTTCTTTTCTAACAGCGCCTCTATCTCAAATGCTATTCTTACAAGATTAGAGAGGGGCTCGTTAAATGTTCTCAGAACCTGAAGTACAATATCTTTGATAGAAGGCGAGAACCAGAGAGCTCTATCTAGCTTGCCTTCTAGAGGACTCACGAACAGGGTCTTGTAACCATATGAGTCGAGGATCTCGGCTGCCTGTCTCAGTAGGGCAGTCTTTCCACATCCTTCAGGACCGTAAATAATTACGGGAAAAGCTGTGCCTTTCTCAGCAATCTCCTCAATTTGCCTTAATGCTATGTCCCTGTCAGTAAATTCTAGTTCGACATTTGGTGCAAAGTATAGTCTAATTCTTCTCATGCTCTATCACTGCTTCTACTTTTCACCGACTTATCCAGGCTAGGCCTTGTAGAGCTTTGTTGTAATATGCCACGAGGGACAAAGCTCAGGGAATTTATGGTGAGTACAGCTCTACTCCTAGCACGTTTGCTAGTGCTTTTGCTTTTTCGTCAATGTATGGTGATATCATTATTAGCCTAGGCTTCTTGCCCGTAACCTTCTCGTATAATTTACTAATTCTATAGAATTCATACACGTCTCCGCGTGAGATGCTTGACTTAATTTCGACCAGTATGTGCTGATCCTCTTTAATCACGACATCTACATCTATCATTGATGGATAGCCGAAGACCTCACCCTTCTCGTCATAGTATTTCCACTTCTCGACCTTCACATCACCAA
>JAMOMD010000253.1 GCA_027068725.1 Thermoproteales archaeon
CTATCATTAACCTATAGCCAATAGGTCTAGCATATGCAGTGCCAGTGCCCTTGACTGTCACTGTTATGCAGCTCATATTCTCTGCATCATGTGTTACGTAGTACCTTGATGATTGTGCAGTGACACTCTTGCCTTCCTGTATGTTCGTAATCTTTGTTGCTGCTGATGTTGGTCTGTGCAAGTATAGTACAACAACTGCACCGACAATTGCTAATACTATCAGTAGTATAATCAGAGGTTCTTTTAGACGAAGCGCCAGTACCATGACTAGTATCTGATAACCACTAATATAAAGGGTCTCCTTATGATACGGGTACAGTTAGCTCCTGCTCATATATGCAGGGCATTCCGTAGATTGATATCAAGAAACTCAGTCTTACTCTCACCTTTCTGTAGTAATTTCTAACTTTTGTATTTATTATAACTCTGTAACTCTTGCTCGGATCTATCACAATATTGGATACTACAAGCTTTCTAATTAGGTATGAATCATGTTCTAGTTCGACGACAAGCTTTTTAATGTTTAACTTTATTGGGAGCATATTTCTGATTTTCAATATTAATGTCAGGAGATAGTAGTATGGCGATACTTTTGTACAATATGCTTCTGCATCAGCGTGCACTATAGGAAGATTTACATTTGTTACTTTTCTTCCACTAGATTTATTCAAAAGTTCTACTAAAGATTTGAGTATTTTCTCTGCCTGAGGTAGCTGAGATACTCCTGTTGATATTTGTCCAAATGCAACTTGGTATGGTGCTAGACCTGTCGTTGATAGTAGTCTCGCTGGTGTGAACACATTGAGTATGTAGTACAGGAACACTATCGACAGTATGCCAAGTAGTATTAGTGCAACTAACTTTCCAGCAGACGTCTTTCTAGTACCTGCTGTTGCTGTACTTGCCTTAAGCTTGCTCAGCTCTCTATCTAGTGAAGTGTCGAATTGCAGTAGAACAAGTTCGTATCTTCTAAGGTAGTATCCACAGCGCGGACAGTACACGTCATCTGGAGATACTGGATGTCCACATACGGGACATCTCAGCTCGCGCTCTCTCACACGTTTATGTACAGTTGAATGATACTTATTCTAGATTAGACTCTCACGTGGAGGTGAACTTTACTGTAACTGTCTCGTATCAGCCGGTACGTGAATTCATCACGTTCTCAGATACGGAGGCTTTCATCACATTAATTATTCCAAACTACAGGTACTGATCTGGGTTTCTCCATATTGGTGCCAGGTGAGGCGCCAGATAGTACTCGTTTATTACCTTGACGTCAAGCTTCTGAAAGTCTCTTATCACGATGTTGCAGTACATTATTAGGCCAGCTTTGTTTAGCTCAACTACCGCGATCTCTAGCTGTTTCATATCTATGTCAGGTCCATATATCTGCTCCATTCTCTCCTTGTAATGTTCTCCAAGCCACTTCTCGTCAAATCTGAAGAAGCTGTATATCATGGCTTCCTGATCAGAGGCTATGACTCTGAGTAGTCGCTTTGCATAGTCGCTAAGTGCACGTAGTCTAATTCTGACTTGCTCAACATGTTGTCTACATAGTTCTTCGTGCTCCGAGAAGTACATTAGTAGAAGCATGTTTATCAACTGGTTCATCCTGACTTCTCGATCACCAATCTTGAGCACTGTCCTGAGAGGCTCCTTCTCGTCAGGTTTCACGCCAAGCTTGTTCAGAAGCTCGAGAGCAATCTTGTTCCACATGTCTCTGTACTCCTTAAGGCCAAGAGCAAAGTAGTTCACGAACTGCTTGTACACACACATGTCGAGACAGTGAAGAGCTATCCATACTCTATCGAAGATCGGTATCAGGTTTCGATTGAGGACATGCTCCTCGAAGAGCTTTGAGAATGTTGTGTAGAGCTCCTTTATCTTGTCGAGAGATATTGTTCCAGTATTCGACATCGCTATCGATGTATATGATGACCGTGATGTAAACTTATCTACACGCGGGAGAAATCTGACATAAACACTTATTTACTAGATATGCGAGTTTCAGCTTGTGCGGTATAGTTGGCATAGTTGCCCTGTCTGACATAATACGTGAGCCTATTGGCAGAATTATACGAAGATGTCTTGAGAGATTAGAATACCGTGGCTATGATTCTGCTGGAATTGCAGTAATTGAAGGTTCTAAGCTTGTAGTAAAGAAGGGCAAGGGAAAAATTCAGGAGCTTGCAAAAAAGCTAGAGTTTGACCATACTCACGGTATCGTTGGGATAGGACATACAAGATGGGCAACACACGGCAAGCCAAGTGATGAGAATGCACATCCACATGTTGACTGTACTGGCACTATTGCGGTTGTTCATAATGGTATTATATCGAACTACCTTGAGCTAAGGCATGAACTTGAGTCGAAAGGTCACGTATTCAAGAGCGAGACTGATACAGAGGTTATTGCTCATCTTGTTGAAGAGTACCTTAGGCAAGGACTACCTGTCTTTGAAGCATTCAAGAGGGCTGTCGCTCGCCTAGAGGGAACTTACGCGATAGCGATGATAACAACTCTGGAGCCCGGTAAGATATTCTTTGCTAGACTAACGTCTCCTCTCGTAATTGGTGTTGGAGATGGACTGAAGCTTGTTGCAAGTGACATACCTGCAGTACTCGAATACACGAATCGTGTAATCGTGCTAAGAGATGGCGAGATTGGCTATGTCACACCAACAGAGATCTACATAGAACATAATGGAAAACCTGTTGATTGGAAACAGAGAGTACGCGTCATAACGTGGAGTCTAGACATGGCAAGTAAAGGTGGCTATCCACACTTCATGCTTAAAGAAATTCATGAGCAGCCTCTTGCACTTGTCAACACTCTTAGTGGTATAGAGATTTCTCAAATAAAAGAAGTATGCAAATTGATAGAATCTGCGGACAGGATATTTATAACAGGTGCAGGAACTTCATACCATGCTGGACTTGTGGCAGAGTATCTGTTAGTTGAACTTGCTGGTGTTGATGTTCACACTTTCATAGCTTCCGAATATAGGAAGTTTCTCAATCTTGCAGATGATGGAGATGTCCTGATAGCTATCTCACAGTCAGGAGAGACCATAGACACGCTCATGGCTGTGAGAGCATTCAAGACACGTGGATGCAGAATAATTGCCATATCTAACGTTGTTGATAGTACAATACCTAGAGAATCCGACATTGCAGTATATACGAGAGCTGGACCTGAGATTGGTGTAGCTGCTACGAAGACTTTCACTACTCAGATAGCAGTCCTGACGGTCATAAGTCTCGTTCTCGCACGTGAGAGAGGAATGCTACGTCCTGACGAGTATAACTTCCTAATGAGCCAGCTACAGGAAGTGCCGAAGCTCGTCGAGACAATAATCAGGATGCATGAGCCAAAGTGTCAAGTACTTGCAAAATATCTCAAAGATAAGACAAACGTGTACTACCTTGGGCGTGGACTAGGTGTTCCCATAGCCATGGAGGGAGCGCTCAAGCTCAAGGAGATAGCCTACATACATGCTGAGGCATACCCAGCAGGAGAGAGCAAACATGGACCAATAGCACTAGTCGAGACTGGATATCCCGTCGTGTTTACTGTACTCGATGACTACTACGTAGATGCAATAGTTGGAAATGTCATGGAAATGAAGGCAAGAGATGCATTCACGATTGCTCTGGTTCCTAGGAAATATGTTACAAAGTTTGGAAAGTTATGTGATTTCGTGTTTGAGATGCCTAACATAGATTATAGGCTATCACCAATACCGTACATAGTGCCACTTCAGCTATTGGCTTATCACACGTCTGTTCTAAGAGGTCTAGATCCTGATAAGCCTAGGAACCTTGCGAAAACTGTCACAGTTGAGTAAACATGAGTATAAGAGGTCTACTAATAATCAGGAAACCGGGACCTGAACTAGAGAATTTTGCTGATTCTCACATATTTAGAATATGTGGTAAGACGCTTATAGAACACTATTCTTCAATATTGAAGAAGTTTGATGTTAGAGAAATATTTGTTCTCTCACATGAGTATAACATTGATCCAAGCGAAATTCCTGAAGATGTTAGACTTGTAGATAATTTGAATATACTTCCAAGAGATGGAACATACATAGTAGTTCCCTGCGACGTCTATGTGCCAACTGACGCGATCAGAATACTAGTCAGTTACCACACATCAATTGGCGCAGATCTGACACTACTTGCTGCGCCCTGTGAAAATGCCATGAACATGCCTGTGCTAGAGGTCGATACTTCGACTGGAAAGATATCGGACATAGCGATACTGCAAGAATCGCGACCTGACATAGTGTGGACAGGAGTAACGATGTGTGAAGCACATGTGCTTGATGTACTTGTTCAGGAGGGAGTTGAAGGTATTCGAAAACTTCTAAGACAGGGGGCAAAGCTCGATAAGACGCACTGGTCAGGAAGCTGGTGCAGGATAGAGAGTCCCTGGGATCTTGTAAGTCTCGCAAAGGCAATATTCACTAGCGAGATTGAGGCAGGACTCTACATTCATCCAAGAGCAAAGATAAGCACTAGAGCACTACTAGAGCCTAAGGAAGGACCAGTCATAATTGATGAAGGAGCAGTAATAGATCACGACGTCATAATTCGAGGACCTGTCTACATTGGAAAAAGAGTGTATGTTGGAAATAACGCACTCATACGCAACAGCACAGTAATTGAGCATGAGACAATTGTCGGATCTAACGTTGACATTACCGAGAGCGTCATACTTGAAAGATGTACTATAGGCAGAAACGCGTACATCAGCTGCTCAGTCATTGGGCCAGAAGTCGTCATTGAGCCAGGCGTCGTGACAAGAAGCTTCAGGATAAGTCCATCACCAGAGCGTAGACATGTTAGAGGAAGAGTTGGAGAAAAGATGGGAGCAGTAATTGGACAAGGATCAAGAATTGGAGCTTACACGGTCCTGAGCCCGGGAACCTTCGTAAAGAAGCACTCAATAGTGGAGCCACTTACAAAGCTCTAGACATAGACATTCTAAGAACAACATCAGGAAGCTCAATCAAGTTTCTAACCTTCACATGCCACTCATAGCCATACCTATCAACAAGCACAGTACACATGCCAAGACTACTAGCAGTCTCAAGATCATACCAAGGATAAGCAGACACGTGAACAACCTCTGAAGGATCTCTTATACCGAACTCTGTCCTTAAAACTTCTAAGAACTTCTCAAACGCAGACCTAGAAGGCTTATAACATTGAATATCTTCAGCTGTCACAATCATGTCAATAAGATTCCTAAATGTTCTCAAGGTACTATCAATAATCCATTTCTCAGTATTTGAGAACACAACGATTTTGAAACCAAGTTCTTTAAGTCTCTTAAAACATGGATAGACGTCAGGAAAAGGTGGACAACAAGAAAAGCATAATACAAGACTCTCCTCTAGACTTTCATCTGTATTGATACCAAATTTCTTACAGGTCTCTCTGAGACAGATCTTGAGTATATCACCATATTTAATAAACTTGCTCGATAATATTAGCCTATTTTCAATTTGGAAAAATGTTGTTAGCGCATCATCAGGAAGTTTAAGAAATCTCAAGAAGTTACGTATAGTATAGAGCCAGTCCACTAGTGTACCATAGCAATCAAATGACACGATACGCATAGTCTAGCGCTAGATTGAGCGTACTGTATTAACATTGTCCTTGTCCAGACTCTTCCTGACATTCAACAGGTACCAGTGGCGTATAGTGCTTCTCTTCGCCTTCCTCAACTACGTGAAGCTCAACTGGCGCATCCCAGGGCAAGCCAATGTCCATGGCCTTGACCATTATATCTCGCGAAAGACCTCTCCTAAGAAGACCCTTAGGAACCACAACTAGAATATCTATATCACTAAGCACTGTGTAAGTACCAGCAGCCACACTACCAGTAACATAAACTCTCGCACCGGGCACAATCATTCTCGCAGCCTTCGCAACTATACAAGCATACTCTCTCCACCTCCTAAGATGCTCAAAATGAAACCTAACCCAACTTTGCGACACGAGAAATCTCCTCGAGAAACTTGATTATCTTCTCCCCAACCTGAAGGATTTTTGATGCTTCATCCGACGTGTATCCCCTTTCTCCATACCTTGCTAAAGTATACGCTTCTTCGAGTTCTACGAGAGTACTGCGATATGTAACGACGAGTTCTCGAACAGATTCAGCCTCTCTAACGTATCCAGCTTCCTCTAAACGACGAGCAAGGAGTCCGAGGAGTTCTCTAATACCATGACCTCGTATTCTCTCTCCAAATAACTCGAAAAGAACAGCCTTCAGATAAAGCTGGACAGCCTGCTCCACAAAGAATACAACAAGATCAGGATCCCTGGCTTCCCTAGCTTCCGCTAAAAAGCTCAAGGCTCTACGTTTAAGTATACGAGCATAATCTCCGCTCGACACGTGAATCCAGACTCACCATCAGGAAGCAATTTAAACAACTATCCGTTGAATTCTAACAATACTCAGTTTAGGTCAGCCCTCCAGGTGTTCGTCATTTTTGTTTATCTGTCGTCCCGACAGCCTTCATCATCTGTGGTAGTCTTGTTTTTGTAGTGTTTTTGTTCTTTCTTGACTGATGCCGATACGTCCTTCGTATTGTGGTGAGGAGGTTCTTGATCTTGTTCAGGATGTGTTAGAGGGTAATGTGACTGTGTCTGTTATTGAGAAGCTGCTTCGTGTTGAGGATGTTCATGTTCTTGGTCGTGTTGCTCATGAGATTCGTAGGAGGCTCTGTGGTGATTTTGGGACATTTGTCGTTAACATGATATTGAACTACACTAACGTGTGCTATGTCAGATGCAAGTTCTGTGCTTTCTGGAGACGTAACTCTGATCCTGATGCTTTTCTGCTAAGTCCTGACGATGCTGTTAAACTTGTAGCTGAGATTGACCGTATGTATGGTCCTCTGAGACAGGTCCTGATACAGGGAGGAATAAGTCCTGAAGTTACTGTTGAGTATATTGAAGAGCTCTTCAGGAAGATAAAGACGAAACTTCCACATATTGCAATTCATGGATTGAGTCCGCTCGAGATTCATTATCTAGCTATTAGAGAACGCATGTCGTATAGGGAAGTCCTCGAGAGATTACGTGAAGCCGGTCTAGATTCCATGCCAGGAGGAGGCGGAGAGATACTTGTAGATAATGTCAGGAGAGTGATCTCTCCAGGAAAGATTGATTCTGATACTTGGATCAGAGTCATGGAGGAGGCTCACAAGCTTGGAATAAGCACGTCAGCTACCATGATGTATGGTCACATTGAGACTGTGAGCGAGAGAGCTTGGCACCTGTACAAGATATATGAGCTACAGTGCAGGACTGGAGGCTTTAACGCATTTATTGCATGGAACTTCGAGCCTAAGAACACGTACCTATCAAAAGTAAGTACTGTAAGGTATCCTGAGGGTCCTGTTGCTCTCCTGAAGATAGTTGCAGTAGCTAGAATAGTTTTCAGAGATAAGATACCTCACGTACAGTCATCCTGGTTAACTAATGGTATTGAGATAGCTCAGATTAGTCTCCTGTATGGAGCTGATGACTTTGGAGGAACTTTGTATAATGAGAAAGTTATACCAGCAGCTGGTGTAGAAGTTCCTGTTTTAACACGAGAAAAAATCGTGAAGATTATAAGGGAAATAGGGCTTAGACCAGCTGAGAGAGATAATTTTTATAGAATATTGAAGGTTTATTGAATAGAAGTCTTATC
The DNA here is from genome assembly GCA_027068725.1 of Thermoproteales archaeon. Lineage (GTDB taxonomy): Archaea > Thermoproteota > Thermoprotei > Thermoproteales > Thermocladiaceae > JAADER01. Next base: position 7,721 of record JAMOMD010000253.1, read on the forward strand.
TAGTTTATTGTCAGGTTCTTACTGTAGGAATGACTCGATTGATGCTACTCTTACGGCTGTTGTTGTAGTCTTGCCGCTTCCTGCCTGCGCCTTCAGCTTCTCCACAATGTCTGGGTGATTCTCCTTGAAGTGTCTGTACAGTGCAGCGTATCTTGAGAATGCTGCATCTTTCTCTGGCACTATTTCACTACCGCAGATTCTACACTGGTATCCCTCTCCTGTTCTTGTAACGTACTCCTTCTCGATTAATTGTGCGATCTTGACCCAGTTCACTCTTGTCATAGGGCTCTCCCTCGAGAAAGGCGTGGACTAGATGATTTATAAACACTTGACGTTTTTCGAAGAAGATAGCGCTGACGTATCATGAGCCTGAAGGTGTCTGATAATCACTGTCATGTAAATCCTGTCCGTGGACTAGGTCCACGTGAGGTTGCTAGACGATTCAGGAAGGAGGGAGGTCACGTTCTTGTTGTAGTTTCGCTATTGACCTGGAGTCTCGAGCTTCCTCCTTGCGAACTTTCTAGTTTTGAGAAGCTCTATAGAATGACGGTTGATGCTTGTCGTCAGGTGAGAGAGGAAGGTGTT
>JAMOMD010000254.1 GCA_027068725.1 Thermoproteales archaeon
CTCAATATCCGATTCAGTACAAATTATTTCGGTTCTCTTGTTCAGAATCGGGATTGATCATCATCTTAGTCAGTGCCGGACCCTCACATCATTCTACCTAGATCACTTGTTTGTAGTGTAGGGACACTGATTATAAATGTCTAGTCCTAGGCTTGACGTATGGAGTATGGTCATGTCCTAGACATGGTTGACAAAGTTGTTCAAGAGTTCGCAAGTAGGGAGAGAGTGTTTGCTGATGTCAGGATAGAGTTCGTGAGATCATTCTTCATAGAGAAGAATCCTGAAACTACGCGTGTCAGAGAGGGCAGTGATGTTGGTGCTGCTGTGAGAGTATTCAACAATGGTGTCTGGGGCTTCACGAGCACTATGGATCTCTCTCCTGACTCTATCAGGAAGGCTCTCGAGCTTGCGCTAAAGATGACGCGTGTTAGAGAGGGCGAGCTTAAGGTGAAGATTCTTGATCCTAAGGAAGATTACGTTAGACCTGTTCTAAAGAAAGACTTCAGGAATGTTGATCCTGAAATTAAGCTGAGAGACGTCGAGGAGTACTTTAGATTATTAACTGAGCCAAGCTATGTCAAGTCCTGTACAGTCTACTATGCTGACACATACATAACGAAGATCTACGTCAGCTCTGATGGCAGGAAAATAGTTCAGGAGCTTGCCTATGCTTGGCTATATACTTGGATAACAGGAAGTGAGGCAGGTCAGCTGACAGCTGTGCGTGATGAGCGTGGTACACGTGATGGTTACACAATATGGGACAAGTGGAGACCTGAGGAGCTTGCTGGTAAGATCAAGAAGAGACTTGAAGGTCAGCTACGTGGAGCAAAACCACGTGCTGGAAAGTTTCCTGTAGTTATGGCTCCTGAAGTTGTTGGTGTCTTTGTACATGAAGTGTTTGGTCACTTAGCAGAGGCTGACATTACCATGAGTGGAAGCATAATCAAAGATAAGCTAGGTGCAAAAGTTGGCAGTGAGCTTGTTACAATAATTGATGACCCAACAATAGAGGGAGGCTTCGGCACCATAAAATACGACGATGAAGGTGTCGAGGCACGTCCAGCAGTTCTAGTAGAAAATGGAGTAGTCAAGGAGCTCATGGTTGATAGAACATACGCAGAGCTACTGAACATGAAGCCAACAGGTAATGCACGTGCAGAAAGTTTTCGAGTAACACCACTAATCAGGATGAGGAACACGATTCTGAAGCCACGAGACA
>JAMOMD010000255.1 GCA_027068725.1 Thermoproteales archaeon
TGAAGTTCGAAGAACTTCTTGAAGGAATCAAGTTTGGGTACTACCTAGTAAGTTTCAGAGGAGGACAAGCAAACATGGATGGGACATTCCAAGTAGGAATACAGGAAGCGTACGAGATAGTCAATGGCGAAATCGGACAACCAGTAAAGAACATGTCAATAAGCGGAAACGTTCTAGACATCTTGAGTAAAGTTACAGGCGTTGGAAAGGACTTCGATATAGAATATGGAAGATGTGGAAAAGGACAGACAGTGTACGTATCCTCGGGAGGACCACACGTACGTGTCGAAGAGATGCTAATAGGAGGACTTCAAGCCTAGAGGTATTCCTTCTCTAACTAACTAAACTATTTTTAACTTTCAGGATTTTGCCTCTGCCTTTGCTTCAGCCTTCTCTTCAAGAATTATTTCACATCTTGTTCCAAGTGCCTGACCTGGAAGTGGTCTCCTGAACACTACTAGTAGGTGACCTCTCTTGCTCCAGACCTTTCTGACTACTCCAATAATTTCCTTTCCCGTCTTCGTTCTCCACACGACCTTGCATCCGACAAACTTTGCTAGCTCAGCCTCATTCTCGATTCCTGGAACGACAACTATCACATTGTCAGGATATGCATCTGCCCCCCTTCTGAACGTGTATACTAGACCTATGACCTTCTTCGTCATTGCTTGATCAGCCACGTGACTTTAACTTATAAGCTTTCACGCGTGCAGGGTGGTCTAGTTATATCATCAACCTTCTTGCCTAGCAGAAAGCAGTACCTCGTGTTAAATCCGTAGTACACACATTCCGCGCAGTTACTTGGTGCACCGCGCGCATAGTAGGCTGGCACGGTCTCTATCCTAGTCTCTCTAGTCTCGGTAGATGGTGGCCTAGTCTCCGGGGGAGTGTATGTCTGTGTTGTAGACATTGTAGAGGGATGTACAGGAGGTGATGGTGAAACAGGGGGAACAGTACTAACCTGTGGCTGCGTGACCTGTGGCTGAGGCATAGCTACCTGCTGTGTTGGTGCTTGTGCTGCCTGAGCCGTGGTCTCTATTGTTGCTGATGCGGTTGGCGCTGTAACGGCTGTGATCGCTTTCTCCTCTACTGTAGCTTCTGCTGGTGCTGGCTTTGTCTCTGCTGGCTTCTCTTCAGGAATTTTTACAGGCTCGCGAAGGTTTATACCTGCAGTACGCTGCAGCTCGTCTATTATCATCTCTTCGACAGCCTTAATATCAGGAAGCGAGCCCTCAGCAACCTTCTTGCCATTTATTACCAACGTTGGCAATGTTGTAACATTATCTGACTTCATGTACTCTATGAGACTTCTCAGATGATCAGGTGGCTGAGCTTCCTCTCTGACATACTTTAGAATAGTGTCCAGAACCTCCTCCTTGATCTTGATCATTGTCAAGTTAAGCTTCTCTGGCTCTCGACCACGGAGCTTAATCTCATTCCTAAGTCTAGACACGAGCTCACGTAGCTGATTCTCGAAACTCTCGTACTTGCCAAAAATTGTGTAAAACCTTACCTGTACACTCATTAGGCGAGAACAAACTGAGAGAGTCTTATATCTTATTCTTAAGTCTTAAGTGCAGTCTCCTCTCTAGTTGCTCTTGCCTCGAGAGTCTTCTCCCTAACAATGTACCTGATGTACCTGTTAAGGTATGGCTTTCTCTCAATAACCTCTCCTTCAGGAAATAGCTCGTAGAATATCTGCGTCTCGTGAAGATATACTCTATCGATATTAGATGCTGCACCGTACGTAGACAAGAGTGTGCTCAAGTACTCACTCATGCTAATTCTCTGACGCTTCTTCTCGGTCACAAGTTTCTCAAGAATCTCAACCTGAAGCTGTGGGAGTATCACAATGAGCTCGCCACTCCTGTATAGAGATACTGCGTGATACCCAATCACGAACTTCTCTACAAGCTTCTCAGGAGGCACAGGCATGGGATCGGACAATATTGTTATCTCAACAATACAGTTAGGCCACTCATTAGGCTGAAGACAGGATCTCCTTGGGTCTCTAAATGCTGCATACTTCGCAGCTAGCATTAGTCCTCTCGCAAGATCGAGCTTGCCTACAGGAATACCCATTGAGCCACGTATTACTCTTCTACTGACTCCACCTTCAGATGTTACAATTTTCTCAATTGTTACAAATACAGGAAATCGCATGTTCAGTACCTTGTCTCTAATGGGCTCGAGCACGTGAATACAGTCATCTAGTGCACAGTCACCATACTTGAGACAGGTCTCTACGACACATCTAACATATCGAACAAGTAGCTTACCTTCATCAAGTGTCAGAGGCCTAAACTTGACCATGCACTGCATCTGCACTACTTATGTATATTGAGCATTAGGTATAATTACACGTCTTACCTAGTCACAGGGTAATACCCCGAGATTTATGCAGGATAGCCACAAGACAGGCAGCACCATCTTGCTCAATCACAATCTTGTCGATCGCGTGCATTAACATGCTTGCTCTTTCGAATATTCGACGCATATTAACGTGATGTGACCCACACCAGTACACCTTCCCACAGGACTCACATATCCAGAACTTGTCAACTCTAGCTAGGACACCAGGAGGTACTTTTCCAATAATCTCGTCAACGTGTGCTTCACGTACTCTTCCACCACAGACTGTGCAGTACTTGATGACTGGCACCTTATCAGGAATATCGACTGTTAGACACATGATTGCGGATAATTGAATAACAATATCCTGACATGTTAGGAGAAGTGCACCACGTCCTGAGAATGCTCTCTTCCTGAATAGTTCTCTATCTCTCGTGACGATAATACATCGCGAGCTCGCAAGCTCATTATCTGAGAATGATCTGCTGAACACTATCCTGAACCCCATCAGTCTAAGCCAGTGAGCAAGCTTTCCAAGCATTGAGTCGAGGACAAGTTCATTCTCTGTGCTGAGTCTAATATCTGGAGGAGATGCGATAAGTACAATCTCAGTACTGGACGATCTTCCTGATCTCAGACCAGGAAAGTGCTTTATCACTCTCCCTCTCTTCAACAATGTCTGAGTTACCTGGAATATGTACTATTATATCTTCAGGACGTAGTCTAGCAGATACTCCTGTCCTAGTCTTGATGTAGTTCAGGAACTTCTCTCGAAGAATAGTAGCACACCTATTCTTGTCTACTCTGCCAGGTCTCAGCACTACATAGTAGTGCATGAGCTTATCTGCAACTTCAGGAGGTGAGGACAGTATCCTGACAATCTTCTTGCCCTCCTCAACATCGTCAATCCTTATACCTATCGCCAGCTCCAGAGTAACTCCACGTATCCACTGTCTCTCGCCATAAATCATGAAGCTTCCACGAGCCAGATACTCACCAGCTGGAGCCTCCTTTGTTACTTGACTTCCCTTCACGCAGAACACGTCTATGCTGTGCGCACCAATGACCCAGGCACGAGAGTTAGATGCAGCGTACTTTGCTGCCTGTATAATCTCTTCAGGAGACGCTGAATCGTCTTTACCGCGGAGCCTCAGCACCACAACGGCACCTCCAGGAATGTCGGCATGGATAAAGAGGTCAAACTCTCTCAAGTACTTCCTGACGAGAGCCTCGTTCTGAGATGCGTCCTTACCAGCAAGGACAAGGTGACCCCCACTTGTGATGAACCATTTGAACTTCTCAAACCACTCGTGTACACCATACTCAATCTCTACAATGGACTTCCTGAACTCCTCGACAAGCATCTCCTTTCTCTGCAGTAGCTCACGCTCTCGCTGACGAAGCTCTTCAAGCGCCTTCTCTGCACTCTCAGCCTTTCTCTTCAGTTCCTTTGCTCTATCAAATAGCTCACTTATTACCTGTCCAACAGAACCACGAAGTGGGAGTGCAACTGTGATGTCCTCTCCCTCTATCAGGACGGTCACAGTCTTCTCCTTAGGATTATAATCGACAACTCTCAAATTGTAGAGCTGCACATTCTTCACAATTTCGTTAAAGGAGTCCCTATTCTCCTGCCACAACTTGTTCAGCATACCTATAAGTTCCTCAAACATGTACTTATACTGAAGAACTAAGTTTGCCTTCCTATAGAGCTCCTCAGCCTTAGACCTATACTCCTGAAGCATCTTCTCCGTCTGCTCAATGCTCTTACGCAACTTCGCTAGCTCTGCCTCAATTTCCTGAACACGACTCTTCTCTGCCTCCTCTAGCTCAAGCTTCCTGAAGTACTCATCCACAGCCTCGTTAAACGTCCTGAATCGCAGCTCCTCAAACCCGTCATAGATTACGAACCTGATGGGCGTGACCGTCACGTACCTTCCCTCTCTTGCATAAATCCTCGGCTCAAGTGATCCCTCGAGTACTCTCCTTATGATGTCTCTAACTCTCTGAAGTACACGTAGACTCGCGTCACGATCAAGCACATCGTCACACTCTATACCCTCCTCAGCACATGCTTCACGCACAAGTTCTACACCAACACCCAGAACTCGTGCAGCAGTCTTCAGGAATTTCTGACCACTTATCTGTGATAGAAATGCCTCAGGACTACACTCCATAACATCGAGAAACTGTCTTGGAGGTAGAACATACTTCAGCCCTGGCTGAACTTTCCTATCCTTACCCTCATACGAGTGGAGACACCATCTGACCTTCTCATCTTGATCAACAAGCACGACATTCATGGGCTCAATAAGCTCAAACACAAGTCTCATGCCATTACTCAAGTGAACACACACGAGCCTGTCAATGCGTGGATTATGAACATCGACTATTCTAACGCGCTCAATCAAGTTCTTTAGAACAGGATCACGCTTTCTCTCTTCCTCACTTACGTATCTTGTAAGCCCAATCCTGTGTCGAGTAGCTATGAGGTGAAGTTTCTCACTCTCCTTCCTGATTCTTAGGAGGAGACCAGAGTCGTATCTGTATACCTTATCGATATAGCAGTTTACTAGAAGCTCTCTCAGCTCTCTCGTTATTGCAAGAACATCCAGTAGCGTTAGACTTCGCTTAGGTCTAATCTCCACATTTGTCTCAGCAGAAGATTGAATTGTTAAGGATGTCTGACAAGGGGGACCTGACCGGCCTAGTCACGCTGGGGCGTGCGCCCCAGTCCTAGGCCATTTCTGAAAGCTGTCTCCATGTTTAAAAACCGCTCTCTAAGGTTACGACAATGAACTACGAGGAAGCTCTCGAGCTTGTGCGCAAGTACGTGAAGAATGACAAGCTTGTCAAACACATGATTGCGGTATCTGCAATAATGAGAGCACTTGCTAAGAGACTTGGCGAAGATGAGAACTTGTGGGGTCTCGTTGGTCTACTACATGATATTGACTACGAGCTTACGCAGTCTAGACCTGAGATGCATGGTATCGTGGCTGCGGACGAGATTCTGAAAGATAAGCTTCCTCCAGAAGCACTGAGTGCAATAAAGGCGCATAATGACTTGACGGGTCATCGTGATGAGTCTAGGCTAGCAATTGCACTGAAGGCTGCGGATGCTGTGTCTGGTCTAATAGTTGCTACAGCTCTAGTTATGCCTAGCAAGAAGCTGAGCGAGGTCAAGTTAGATACTCTGAAGAGGAAGTTCAAGCAGAAGGACTTTGCTCGCGGTGTCAATAGGGACAACATTAGGCTATGCGAGAAGCTTGGCTTATCGCTTGACGAGTTTCTTGACCTTAGCTTAAAAGCACTTCAGGATATTGCTCAGGAGCTCGGTCTCTGAGTATTCTCAACACTATCTTTTACAACAATCTTAAACTATAGCAAAGGTTACACAGAGTGTTGATAATTAAAAAGAAACTTCATTATCACACCACAAGATGCCACGAACAAAGCTCGTAGCTGGCAAGATACCACCACACGGAGGCAAGCTCGTTGACAGAGTAGTCAAGTTCAGAGAGAGAGCAGAGAGAATGATTCAGGGACTGCCAGCATATGAGCTGAAGCCACAGATCTACCAGAAGACAGGAGCACCAATAAGACACGTAGCACACGAGGTCATCAGCATCGCCTACGGCTTCTTCAGCCCACTAGAGGGCTTCATGACAAGAGAGGAGCTAGAGAGCGTACTCAAGGAGAGGAGACTCCCAGATGGCTGGCTATGGCCACTTCCAATACTGTTCGACATTCCTGAGGAGGACCTGAAGAAGCTCGGAATCAAGGAGGGCGACCAGCTCCTCCTGATGGTTCACGGAAAGCCATTTGCAATACTGGACGTTGACGAGATCTACAAGTATGATCCAAAGGAGATCGCAACAAAGACATTTGGAACAAAGCAGGCAGCACCAGACGTAGTCCAGATGGACTTCGACGAGAAGCACCCAGGATGGCTACAGTACGCAACAATGACAGGAACATTCATTGGAGGCAAGATCACGCTAGTGAATGAGCCAGTCTTCGATGAGCCATACTCAAGATTCTGGTTCCCACCAAAGAAGTGCCGTGAGGAGATCATCAAGAGAGGATGGAGACAGGTAATTGCGCACCAGACAAGAAACGTCCCACACGTAGGTCACGAGCACCTAATGAAGTTCGCAATGCTCAACGGCGACATCGAGCCATGTGACGCAGTCCTCGTTAACGCAATCATCGGCGTCAAGAGAATTGGAGACTTCGTAGACGAGGCAATCCTAGAGGGCCACGAGATGGTCAACAAGGCAGGATACATCGCACCTGAGCATCACATGGTCACATTCACACTATGGGACATGAAGTACGGACACCCAGTCGAGGCAGTGCTACACGCAATCATTAGACAGAACATGGGCTGCACACACCACATGTTCGGCAGAGACCACGCAGCAGTAGGAGACTACTATCACCCATATGCAGCACACAAGCTATGGAAGGAGGGCATTCCAGGACTAGGATTCCCAGAGCCACCACACGAGACTGACAAGGGAGTACTGATCCAGCCAGTCCTGATGAAGGAGATCCTCTACTGTAGAAAGTGCGGAGAGCTAGTCTACACAGGATGCTGGTGCAACCACAAGAGCGAGTGGTCAAAGTTCAGCGGCAGCTTCATCAGAAGCCTAATCATTGAGGGCGTCGAGCCACCACCACTAATCATGAGACCAGAGGTATTCCAGGTAGTA
>JAMOMD010000256.1 GCA_027068725.1 Thermoproteales archaeon
TCTTCTGTATACTGCGATGATGTCCTTAGTATACTCTCTGCCTTCTAGGCTGACCTCTCTGTACCATAGTTTAGGCTCGTTGAGTACTATTGATACGTACTCTGCCATTCCTGTTACGGCAATGGTGTTGTAATAATACTTGAATGGGTCGTGCTCATCAATGTATATTCTCGTCAGTGGATAGTAGCCTAGTCTATGGAGCTTGTAGTATCTTGCTCTCAGTATCTTCAGGACTTCTCGAGCAATAGCCATCTGCTCAAACAGTAGCTCATCAATGTACTTCTCGACATCTCCTCTCTTGTGTGCTTCCATTGCTACTCTCGGCAAGTTCAGTGTTACGTAGCCTATGCTTCCTGTTGATGGTGGTAGTACCCATACTCCCTTCGTCAGGTGTAGGTACTCCATGACTTTCTTTGTGTCAACTGTTAGTCTACAGCAGAAGCTGAATATTCCTGTCCTGTCGACATGTAGACTATTCAGGAAGTAGAAGCTTCCACGCTCGGCGACTGTCCTCCAGAATAGGTCACTTAGCTCTGGGTCCTCCTCTAGTATCTTGACGAATCTCTCCGTCAGGATTATGGTACATATTGGGAATGTGAATGGTTTACCATACGCATCTCCTTCCAGTAGAACTTCGCAGAATGCCTTGAACACGAGCTTTGCCTCTTCTAAATAGTCACCTAGCTTGCCGACAATTCTGCCTCCTACAAATGCTGGCATGTTATAGTACTCCTCTACGCCTAGGCCAAACGTGACGTTGCTGAATGGTGTCTGATAGCCTACTCTTGTCGTGTAGTTCAGGTTAAATATGAACCTCTGGATACACTGCTTGACTCTTCGATAATCGAGCTCATCGTGCTTCACGAATGGTGCCAGGTACAGGTCTATGGCATTTAGACCAATTGCACCTGTCCTCTCCTGACTCATCATCATTATGAAGTTTGCTAGCTGATCCACTGCACTATCAAGGTGCTTCGGCGGCTTCGAGATTACTGATGGTGTTATGAGACCTTTCTGCAGTATCCTAGCTGTATCGACGCCACAGCAGTATGGTAGGAACCAGCCACCGTCAAACAGCTTGTTTATGTGGAACCAGCCATCTCTATGCATTCTTATTGCTCTCGGCGGCAAGAACTTCAGGACGTCCTCCAGTATGTAGTGCTTAGCAACATACCAGAACATGGTAATAGCTGACTCATTCACATTGGCGTTCTCTCTAACCATCCAGCTTGTCCTATTGATGTACTCAAGCTCTAGGTCAATGAGCTTGCTCATGAGCCTCACTTAAGTAGCGTCTAAAAATTAGAAAAAGGTGTGGCTGAGAATAAGCAGGTAGTCTAAATATCTTAGCACCTCCTTTACGCAAAGCCCTTATAACTCGCACAACAGCACACGTATACGCATCATCCACATCCTGATATCACATCAGGATAAGAGAAACCTACGTTACTTAAATACCTAACGCACAACAATAAGAAAACGAGTGATGACTACCCCGACCCCTGACCTAGAAAAAGGGGATGAAGAGTGGTATTACAGCTGACGCATCAGAATTTTTTACAAATATTCAGCACTCGGCTTTCTCTTCATTTTTCAGCTAACTTCGGGTTCATCACTTTGCTTAATGGTTACTCTCCGAACTTTTCTAGTTTGCCCATGTAGTTGCACAGTATG
>JAMOMD010000257.1 GCA_027068725.1 Thermoproteales archaeon
AGGCTTATGCATTTATTCAAGTTATTCCACAGGTAATCAATATCCTGCACAGCTTCTCTAAGTATCTCTCTATTTTCATTATCTAGCTGTCTAATAAATATTTCAAGCTTCTTAACCTGCACTAAGCTGTCTAATATAATATCAACATTCCAATCATGCTCATACAGTTCTGCAAAAAGCCAAGGATTACCACCTGTCCATCTCCACACAATATCAAATGAAGGCTTCTTACCAGGTACCTTACTGTAAAGCTCGTAAAATCCCTCTCTTGAAAAATTCCACATTGCGCACATCTCTGCCCATCTATGTCTCCCAATTTCCTCACGAGAGATATCTTCGCTTGTTGCAATTATTACTACAATCTTCTCATAGTCGCCTGGAGGATATTCAATTAAGTTAAGTGCAGACTTAACATAAGATGCTACTGAAATACCTGCACTATCTCTAATTACTTGAAACACGTCGTCTATCAATACTGCTAGCATAGGCTTATGAAACCTACGCAAGATTACTGATGCAGCTGCAAGACCAAGATATGCAAGAGCTCTACCAAGATCGCCAGCATAAATTGATAACAAATCCCTAAAAGCCTCTATAACAAGATTCTCAACGTCTTTACTACAGTACACAGCATTCTTAAAATAGTTCTCAAGAGGATTAACATACACAACTCTATAACCTTCCTCTTCCAATAGCAGAGCTACCTGTCTCAGAAGTGCCGTCTTTCCACATCCTTCGGGGCCATAAATGACGACAGGTCTCCTAGTACCTCTCTCAGCAATCTCCCTGAACTGCCTAAGTGCAACATCTCTATCACAGAACGGGACCTCTAGTCCTCTCGCAAACCTAAGCTTAACTCTACTTACCACAGCTGACTGAGAAGAATGCAGTAACAACCCCATTTAATAACTGGATAGGCTCACTACGGATAGACATAGCACATATGCACGAATACAGGATCTTCATCGACAGTTTAGGCAAATGGATAAACTTCGTAGATAGGACAGTAGAACTTTCACAACTTCAGGAACTTGCAGAGAATGGACATCCATTTCCCATAGCCATATACGGTCCTGAAGGTTGTGGAAAAACAGCACTTTTACACTGCTTTGTAGAGTATCTCAAGAGTAATGATACATACCTTGCAATATATGTCGATGCACTTGAACTAAAAGACCTGTCAAAAGCAGTCTTATCAACGCACAGCGAAGTCTACGATATTATACAGTCAATTATAACAATACGATCTGGGGAAAATATTGCAGAGTCTGTGACTTTAATACTTCGTAAGTTATGTGAGCATTTATCACTAAGAGGTAAGAAGATTGTTGTAATTCTAGACGATGTGTACAGAGCTATTGGTCTTAAGAATGTTGTTAGGTACACTAAGGTCTTGTATGAGTGGATAGGTGCTCTTCATAGAGAATTTAATGTTAGTAGTGTACTATTTTTGTTAACGACTTCCGAGGGTGTCTCGAAGAGGGAGTTGTATAAGCATACTTTTGCTCATGTATACATGATGTGGCATCTCCCTAGAGAAGGGCTGGAAGATCTCGCTAAGCAGCTTGATTCTAATGTTGATACTGACACACTATGGAGCTTGACAGGTGGTAACCCTAGAGCGCTTATTGATATTGCATCTTTCAGATGGAATCTTGACAAATGG
>JAMOMD010000258.1 GCA_027068725.1 Thermoproteales archaeon
TATTTTAACAACATTTACAACTCCCTCACTTTCTCTGTCCTTGTCTCTGAGTACGGCTATTTTTCCCGGCGTTTTCCTCGCTGTTGATATAAGTACACGATCTATTGCTGGTCTAAACTCTTCCATTAGGTCAAATACTAGGCTCATTCTCGTTGTTCTCGGCTTGTGTAGAAATCCTATGTACGGATTTAGCCCTACGAGAAATACCGCTCTCCATACTTCTTTCCTAAGTACTCCATATGCAATATTCAGAGCCTTATTGAAAGGATCCAAGTCCATTCCTGGAACAACATCATACTTCTTCAACCTCTTCCTGAACCCAAGTGTACGAGGAACAAGATGCTTAACTCCTCTCCAGTACCATCTTGCTGCAGCTGCCTCAACGTTCCTAACCTCGTCAACATTCTTACAATCTACAAGACTTTGAAGATGTTTGTACATATTATCAACACAGTTCTGCAATGTGTAGTACAGTCTCTTATCCTGAAGTCTAACAATCTTCTGAAAGTACTTAAGATTAGCAATCTGGTTCTGTATTTTACCAGAAGCAAACCATCTAGCAAGACTCAGCCTCCTCCTCTTGTCTAAGTACGTTCTAATTTGTCTGAGCCATAGTTTATAGATTGATCCATATGTTGCAGGTACTATTCTTGCAGCTGGCTTACCATTATCAAACACGACAATATCAACACCATACTTCAGAGCTTCCAATAGAGCAGCCATTGATATGGACGATCCACGAACCCAGAAAACTATAGAATCAAGTTCGACAGGACTAACCTCAATCTTCTTGACAAGCCTAATCTTACCACTCTCATCCTTCTCTCTAATATACAGGACGAGGAGACCTTTCCTAAGTCGTAATCTTGCACCCCACTCATCTATGAAGAGCACCTTCTTGCTCATTGAGAAGACTTCTAATCTAGATTAATATCAATAACTCCTATACGGACATTGCAAAGCAAGTGGACAAGACGAGCACTGTCTCCTATCAGGAACATGTCTGGGAGGTACTGCTGTCTTTAGCATATTCTTTACCTCTTCTAAAATTTTCAATACAAGTCTCCTCATACTGTACGAGTATGTTATTCTAAACAGATGACCCTCGTTTCTAGAGACGTAATATAGGCAACACTGCTTAACTTTTCCAAGCCCTGTCTCTTCTATTAGAAGAGCATATGCACATACCTGAACTACATGATCTCTACGTGGTCTAGTAGCTTCTGTCCATTTTATATCAATTGGAATATAGTATCCATACTTATCTACTATGACGTACTCTACAGTTCCTGAAAGTCCAAGTCTTCTACTTACCATATGCAGATTCTTTAGAAGTTTCTCACCATTAAGTGCACGAAACAGAAACGCTACAATTCTCTCTTTCTCAACTTCTCTACCATAGAGCATGTACTCAGTCACTCTCTCGCCTATGTTCAGCACCTTCCTGATATATAGACTATAGGGACAGAAGACGTAGTTCTTCAGATCTGTTACACTAATCATCTGATCCTTACTCTAGCCTTCTTGACAGGCTTCTCCTGTGCCTTCATCTCTTCTCTTTCTCTAGCTTTCTCACCATGACAGTACTCGTAGTATGGACAAGCTCTCGGACAGTACTCTGCAAGTCCTGGATCAAGCTGCTTCTCTACAATGT
>JAMOMD010000259.1 GCA_027068725.1 Thermoproteales archaeon
TTTATGAAATATTTAATGGTATGCTTAAGAATTGCAAGACAAAGTTGTCGCAGACAGACATACATACATTAGCTATTCTCTATGCAACGATACAATCGACATTGGACGTCTACGTGAATATACTTAAGATACTGGCTACGAGTCCAAAAGATATTATACACAACTACCTAGAACTTCTAGACAGGTTATTCCATGGTAACTCTGTTGAAGCGTTCAAACTTTACCCAGAAGCACTAGTTAATGATGTTTACATATTCACAATACCAACTATAGTATTTTTGAGGGTACTCGAGGGTCTAGTACTTGCATCCCAAGGCACCTTACCAATAAATTTACTCGAAAGCTTCTTCAAAGAGAAAGGCAATAGAAAGATAGTAGATTACATACTTGCTATAGCACTATGCAGGTTAAGAACATGGGCCGACATTATTACATGTAGCAAAGGTGTCGACTTATACAAGCAGTTCTTCGACATTATCCTGCGTAAGATAGACGAGTATGGAACCTTCACACACTTCTTACTAACACTGCCAGAAGACACAAGAGTAACTCCTTCCTCCTTACTTGCTCATCTTCTAGCAACCAGTGCACTTGCAATCTCATCGTACGTAGGAGATATCGAAGGATTTCAGAAAGATGTCAGAGAGGACGTCTTGAACGCTATATGCAACCTCCTAGCTCTTCGTCTAGCAGCACTCTTTCACGATATTGGTAAGTTAACAGTATCTAAGTGGAAAGAACATGAGAAAGTAAGTAGTTTCATATTGAATGAAGTATTTCTGAGAACTGGTTTAAGAGAAAAAATTGCCGGCCTTGTATGTACAGTACTCAGTAATATGGGTATTAATAATGTTAATGTCGAACATATACGTAGGATCATTGAAACTATAGTGGATAGAGCATACTCTTTAATAGAGAAACATCACGAAAGCACAGGAGATAGACTTCTGAATTATCTAATCATTGGAGATTGGACATCTTCTACAATTGACAGGAGCTTACTTAATGAAGTCAAAGAGAAACAGTGTAAACGTGTTACAAGAAGTTACGTAGTTAATATTCTTCAGAAATTTGCTCGAGAAAGAAACTGCAATAATATCATAGCTAGTGCTGAGCCAGGGGAGTTGTCTGTAGAAATATCGAGAGGTGGCAAGAGAGCCGTTACAACTATTGCAATTTTGCAGGCAGATTTCAAGGGAATTAAAAAGTTTGTTGAGGATGTTAGTCTACGTCTTCAATTATCAGGTGCTAGTAAGATAATTGATGAAGAGAGTTTCGTATTTCTGCCAGCTTTCTTAGCTTCGCTATTCTGTGTCGGTATTGAAAGTGCCCTTGTAGCTGGTGGTGGAAAATTCATTATGATTTTACCGTCTACCGCATGTTGTAAAGAGAAAGTAAATTTAATACATAACATACTAAGATACGTCACATTTTCTGGTGGCGTATCGTCTGTAATAGCTAAACTGCGTGTAGAAGCTGGAGAGACCGATATTAAAAGGTTCGGAATATTTAGCTTAGAACTACCTGAAGTTGGTAGAATAATCCGTGAATTAGATACTTTTGCTCATGTATTGTCAGCATTGACGTGTTATCTCGCTATTTACAAGAGTAAGGCGACCACAGAGAGGGAAACTGCTAAGCCCAATTTACTT
>JAMOMD010000260.1 GCA_027068725.1 Thermoproteales archaeon
GCTGCATCTATAGCTAAGACAAGTAGTGCAACGGGGATTACTGCATGTAGGATGTTCTCGTAAAGTCCCTTTAGCTCAAATTGTGGTGTTAGAAAGAGATAGTCGAGACCAAATGTTCCAAAGCCAAATATTGTAGCAAATGGGCCATTTGTAAATACTTGTATTAGCGTTATCATTAGGTTCATTATTATGTTCATGAAAGTCTCCTCTAGCCAATTTAATGAACGTACACTAACTATGACAAGTATGTTCTTGAGAAGCAACTGATTTCCTTTATGTGAAACATAACTTACCTCGTATATGCCTGTTCTATTGAAGCTTATACAGATCTCCGACACATTCTTCTTAACAATGTACATAGGTCCAAACACCGTCACAATACCAGGACTTGGAAATGTCCAGCACCTACTAGACCCAGGACTTACACTAACAACTTCAGTACCAAGAAACTTGATAGTGCTAGACAATGTGTAGTTTACCTGTGGTATCACTACAGTACTTGTCTTGATTCCAAAGCTCTGCAGTATTGTTGGTATTGCGTATGCTATGATTCCTGCAGCTGCGAGTAGTGTAAACCCCATGTAGTACCATTTTCGTTCGCGAACACCAACCGTCAAGCACAGGATCGCGAACAGGAGCAACGTACCTGGAATTATGCGGAACAGGAGGTACCCAGGACCCATGTAGGGTCTAGACAGTTAAAAAGCAGAGCTTTCACAGGCGAGGAGGTCATTCGAGTGGTTTGGAGTAATTTTTCAAAGTTTGAATAGGCTTGTTTTCGTGAGCACGGCGGTTAGGAGATGTATAGAGGTGCGCGTTTTCGATGTAGGGTACTTGTACCGCGAGAACATTCTAGAATTAGTCTCTGCGAGCCGTTCATAACAGTGTTGTATGACTTGTTTAGTCACAGACCAAGTTTCGTCGTTATCGGTACTTGGAATATTGGTAATTGTGTTTGCGAAGGATCTGCTAGTCTAAGTCTTGTCGAGGCTGTGCTTAGCGCATGTTCTAGAGCACGAGGATGTGTGATAATATACGGCTGTTGTTACAGAGCTGAAGATAGGGCGATAGCTACTCAACTAGCACATAGGTTCAAGATACCAATTATCCGACACCCTAAACATCACGCAAAGTATGTAATTACAGAGTACGGTCTCTATCTCGGATCCGCAAATCTATCCGATTCCGCACTTGTTGGACAAAACATAGAGATACATAACCTGGTTATTGGACCTCTAACTAGACACTATGCACGGCATTTATTGGAAAATGTTATACCTATTCTCTTCGAGTTTCTAAGAGAGGTACGAGACCACGAGTGGTCGAGAATTATGACAAAACTAGAGGCTAGTGAGGAGCTTGCCAAGATTTTGCAGGAGAAGTTGGAGTGGGTAGTTGAGAGTTTGGAGAATCTGCGTAAGAGATTGGGTAGTGGACTTGAGAGGTCTCATGGTTCAGCTCAGGAAGATCCACCCATGGATATTCACGATGCTGTGAAACTTGTCGAAACTGCTCGTGAACTATGTTACGAACCTCTTAATGCCGTTGGTAGTGCTACAAGGTTTCTCCTAAACTTTCCAGGTTTGAAAACTGTCCCTCCTGACGTTCATGAACTCGTTGACGAACTTCTAAGAGTTGAGCAGATAT
>JAMOMD010000261.1 GCA_027068725.1 Thermoproteales archaeon
TGAACTTGCTAATTAGCTCACTAAGCTTTCTCAATCTTGCATATACTTCCGGCATGACACCGAGCTTAGACGCCTTCTCAATGTCAGATACTGTAGGCACAGGTCTAACAACACTCAACCTCATTGACTTCAGGCCAGAGATCTGGACTACTCGAAAACTCCTATTAGTTCCAGCAAGAAACTTTGCAATTAGCTCAGGATCACCAACTGTTGCTGATAGACCAATTCTCTGAAATTCACCAGCAATCTCGACAAGGCGCTCTAAGCTCAGCGCCAGCTGTATGCCTCTCTTATCACTTGCAAGTTCGTGAATTTCATCAACAATTACAAATCTCACAGTCCTGAGCCATCTCCTCATTTTTGGTGCAACGAGGAGGAACTGGAGAGTCTCAGGTGTAGTTACGAGAACCTGTGGAGGAGCTTCTGCCTGTCTTCTCCTCTCACTCTCAGGCGTATCTCCATGCCTGACAGCCATCGCAACTCCAAGCTTCGAACATATCTGCCTCAGCCTGACGTAGATGTCCCTATTCAGGGCACGCATGGGCGTTATGTACAGTATGTAGATGCCAGGCTCAGGCTTCTTCTCAAGTAGCTCAAGCATACGTGAGAGAGCAGGAAACATCGCTGCCTCAGTCTTTCCTGTTCCTGTAGGTGCAGTTATCAGGACATTGTTACCCTGAAGAACTAGTGGAATAGCTTCACGCTGAACTGGAGTAGGCTCCTCATAGCCAAATTCTCTAATTACCTGCCTTAGCCTAGGATGAAGAAGATCAAATACGTTAATCACGTCCTTGCTCACGGTCCTCAGTTGGTTACTGTATTAGTAGACATTATTTTACTTGCGTATACGTGTACTACACGTCTATGGCTCTGGAATTAGATCACCATAGACTAGTCTCATGTTATCAAACGTGAGCTTACGCAGATAATCAGCAGTTATCTTACCTGAATTAACGTAATTCCTGAGCTTACGTACAAGCGACCATGGTGGTATTACTGCACCAGGACGATTAGGATCGTCAAGATAGTCACTCTCTACGACATACACCGGCTCTTGCTTAATAGCTTCTTCAAGATCCTGTCTTTTACCAACAGGAACAGACGGCATTAATCCTCTCGAATAAGCTTCCTGAACTACTTTACCTTCCGCGTGATGTAGAACGACACTGTACTTCCTATTACCAATCCTGTTAACCATCTCGGCCACCGAGTTAACTGTGCTTATTCCCTTCCTTTCGAGATGAAGATGAACAGGAACATCCAAGTCTCGTGCATGTTCTAGACATCTGGCAAGGACGGTATTATGTATCTCAAGCTCTTTCTCACTAACATCCCAATGAGGTCTCCCAACCTCGCCAATACCATGTGCTTCACCATTCTTCACATGCTTCTCGACTAATTTCATACAAGAGTCAACAAAGCTCAATATCTGATCAAGAGACCAGCCTCTCAGAATCATCTGATGAATCTCTGCAGGATGTATACCTAAGATACATAATGATGGAACACCTTCCTCTCTCACCTGACGACAAGCATCAACCGTCATTCTATAGAGCTTCTCAAAACTAGAAAGTTCGCAAGGAGGAAGCTCGAGACTCCAGGTCAATAGCGAAACTACAACAAGAACGTGGCCTCCCTCCTTCC
>JAMOMD010000262.1 GCA_027068725.1 Thermoproteales archaeon
TTTAACTCCGACAAGTCCTGTTCAGGGGGCTCATAGAGTTTGCTAGGTATGTCACGTATAATTAGCTCATATAGTAGCGATATTGCTTCATAGCAAGGTTTTGCAAATACTCCTGACCAGTATTTGAGACATTTTTTACGAATATTCTCGTTCTCAAGTAGTAGATTTGTGAATTTTCCTCTATCATCAATAACTATACACATCTTGTCGAGCTGTTTAAGTTCGTTAACGTTCTCTATCTGTGGTATATTAACATTATTTGTAGAGTTTGTGACAAGTATTATCTTTTCAGGATTGAAGGTCTCTATTTCCTGAATTACTACGTCATCTGCAGGTAGTATTAACATCTTATCAATGTACTCTGCTGGTACTCTACTGAATCGTGCAAGATCACTTATTTTGAACTTCTTTCTAATAAGTAGTATTGTGTTGATTTCTCTCAGACCTGTCCCTATGTAGAGTGTTCTCAGGACTACGGATGGGTAGAAGATCTCGAGAGGATCAGCATATACTAAGAGAAGCTTCACGTAGGTATCAGTATCCGGGTTATCTTCACCATTTCCGCCTAGGATACCTTCATCATTTTCCTAACATATAGCTCCTGTAGAAGCATGACTAGGCTAGACACGACATTGTAGCTTGTTCCCTGTATTAGCATTGGTATCTTCACGACTTCATAATTTGGAAGCTTCTTAACCTCATCCTCAGGGACGCCAAGATCTTCAGAACCAACCATTATGCAGACTTCCTCATCAGGCCCAAGCTCTAGCTCGTGTACATACTTGTCTCCATATGTCTCGAGGACAATAACTTTCCTGTTGCCTACCTCTTTGAGTAATTCTTCAAGATTGTCATATAGTACGACCCTGTTCTTTACTTGTTCAACTTCTTGAAAGTCTTCACGTAGTACAAGTACTGGAACTGCACCAACATTATAAGATATTTCAGCTATGTCTAGTATATTTTTCACATTTTTCAACTTGTACATTATTATGTGCGTTATCTTGACCATACTTCACTTTAGAAAGTCAAATATTGTGGAAGATTTTTCTGCCTTAACTTTCTTCTTAAGCTCATTACATAGTCTATGTGCGTGAAGTATTGGTAATGGCATTTGTGAGGTTGTTTTTAACAATTTTTTAACTATCTTGACAGCAGTATCGAGTGTTATCATATTTCCAACACTGACGTACACGTACTTTCCGTGATGTCTTATTGCCTTGCCAATGATCTCTCCTGTCTCTTCATCAACTATGTTGCACACGTCCTCGTTTTCGTTACACACTACCTTGCCGTATAGTAGTGATTTTGCTACACCTATTGTTGGTCTCTTGATTACGACTCCGAGATGTGCAGCTATGCCTAGTCTATATGGATGTGCTTTTCCATGACCATCAACTAGGATGACGTCAGGATTTTCTGATAGTCTCTTCAGTGCCATGATCATTGGCCTGAGCTCTCTCAGTGAGAGTAGTGTAGGTATGTATGGAAAATCTACTCGCGTTATGACGTACCTCTTCTCTAGTATCTTGTCTTCCTGAGCATCGTATAGGACTGCACTAGCGATTCCAAGTTCTTCCTGTCCTTGTCTGACGTATGCTAGGTCTAGTCCACATATCTTGCGTGCATTTTCGTCAACG
>JAMOMD010000263.1 GCA_027068725.1 Thermoproteales archaeon
CAGCACGTACCTTGCTTATCTTAGGAAGAGGATTGATAATGCTCTTAGTAGTGTTTTGAAGAAGTTGTGAGGTTGCCGGGTAGGACGCGGGTCGTGGAGCCGCCTACGGCGGCTTTCAGGCCGCTGAAGCCCCGCTTGTTCGCCCGGCATTTTGTTTCGTGTTTTTAGGGTTTTTATGTTTTTTGGTGTTGGTTGAGTAGTTGTTGTATTGTGTTTAGGAGTTCTTGTTCTTGGTCTTGTTTTTGTTTGTTGTTTTGTAGCCATTTGTGTGTTAGGTAGAGTATTGTTGCTGTTGTTGCTATGGCTGGTGGGTACCACCATGGGAAGGGTAGTTGCTCAAGTGGCCATCTTGTCCATGTGCAGAAGTGTGGGAATGGGTAGGCTCCGCATGCCCATGCTATTAGGTGCCATGTAAAGTCTTCAAGTAGGTAACAGTAGACTAGTAGTCCAGTGCCTGTTATTGCTAGTCTTGGCTCTCCTTTTCCTGTCATTGCTCTGTAGGTCATGTATGGTAGGAAGGCGCCCACCATGTACGTGAACAGCATCAGTATGTGTATTGGTGCGAGGTGCAGATGATCAAAGGGCTGTCTAACAAGTGTGCAGAGTATGTTTGTGCAGATGCATGTGCTCGTGTACGCTACCTCAAGTAGAGCATACAGCACGGCAAGCGCAGTGCAGATAAGTATGCTTGACTGGACAAGCTTCTCGACTGCCCTAGGTTGCTCAATTGTCTTCTCTGTATAGACTAGGTAGATGAGTGTTGGGAAGTTTCGGAGTAGGAGTTTTGCAAGTTTATACGCTAGTCTCCTCATATGTACCTGAATACTTGTGGGTGCCTAACTTTAAAGTGTGTGTAGACCTTCCACAGTTTCACATATGCCTTCCTGTCCTCGATAGTGTACAGCTTCTCCCCACATAGTCTACAGTAGCCACTTGGCTCCACGAATAGTCTCCTAAGTATGCTAGCTGTCTTTAGCCAGGACATAACTGTTATATGGAAGTTCGAGGAAGGTCATATATGTTTGAGATTGTTAAGGAGGTTGCAAAGAGCCTCGGTGCAAAATATGTTGAAGTTAATCCCCTCTTCATAGAGGAGGCAAGTGATGTTTCTGAGTGTAGGTGGGAGGGTCCGTGTCTTGCTGATAAGTGTGAGAGGTTTACTGACCTTGAGTCTAGGCTATACACTGCGCTAAGCGATGCCTCTAGTGTCTACGTGTTCACGTGTGAGGTAGGTGACGACGTTTACCTACTAATGATAGTGTGTGTCGGAAGGTTCTGCCTTGCCGTGACTGTGGACGACGTGTTTGATCCACTAATGCTTGCGAATACCATGGTTAGAACAATCGAGAATGAGTACGAGAGAATCAACATTGAGCTTCAAAGAGCATTAATTCAAGGGTAAGATTCTTAATGTGGTTGACAAGCTCTACAAGTTTCAGGGCTAGTACGAAGGGGTCTATCCTGGTTTCTTGGAACAGTTTTTTCATTTTTTCTATCTCGTTGTCTATTATCGTTAGTTGGCTTGGGAAGTAGCCGAGTTTTATACAGTGTTCGCATAGGTCTTTGGCGATCTTTTCTAGTTGTTTAAAGGTCTTGTTCAGTGCCTTGCTTGTTATCATTGTTGCATTTTCGAATAG
>JAMOMD010000264.1 GCA_027068725.1 Thermoproteales archaeon
AGACAATAGTCATAACACAAAATCAGTATTTAACATAGATCTCCGCTGTCACTGTAACTATTCTAAGAGAAGTAGAGTACTGTACTGCTACTGCAAATCACGTACATACAACACAACTCTACACTTCGTCTTTAAGATACATAGAGTATACAGTTTTGAGCAGGAAAATTTCACTACCTGACATGTACCTCTATGTACCCGTCGTATTCAACTACGTACAATGATAGATTACATACAAGTACGTAGTATTGTCCTGTTCTCCACGCTGTAAAATGTGCATTAGCTTCTCCTCCACTCACTATGGTAAGGTCACACAAGCCTGTCTTTGCCGAGCACAAGCCTAGCATTAGTACAGCACTCTCAGGATGCCACATCAAGGTTATCACTACAGTGCTCTTCTTACTTAACTTCAAGATACCATAAGCATCACAGCTAAAGGGATCTAATGTTCCACTTATATGAATTCTAGTATTCTTATTTGTTACATTACTCAGTGCTCTAAAAACCGTTCTATTTTCCATTTTTACAACTTTCAATTTCTCTAAATTACACGCACTCGCCAGCATAAACAGCTTAATAATAATTAACGCGACCAGTATCAGCACTGCTAATTTACATAACCTTGTATGCATTGAGTAAGGACACGCAATAGACAATAAAAATAAACATTACTTCCATAACATTTTCAACTTCTCATAATGCACAGGAAGTATAACAAAAGAAGTTAAGAACCGTTACTAGGCAAGGCACATCGTGAAGTCAAGCCGCGACTCCTCTAGTAGTACTATGGTCATCTGCTTTTTCTGCCTCAGGAAAGTACCATACTCAAGTGTGCAAGTTGTTAAGCTGCGAATACCTCATCTAGACTTCGAGTTCAGGGTCTACGCCTGTCAGGAATGTTTGAGAAAACTAAAGTATGAAATGAGCGACATTGTCAAGCTCGAAGGGTAAGTTCTCGAGAAAATTCTTCAATAAATATATTGGGACAATAGGAACGCCTTCAAGAAGTCTAACACCATAATCTCTTAATGTTACAACAGTAGGAATACAGTAACATGTGTAGAAACATTTAACAGGAATTCTCTTTAACAACTCGTCACGATTGCTTACGCATGATTTAACTTTTTCTAAGTGTCTTCTAACGGCTTCCTCTAGCTTAAGTCTAGATCTTCTATAGTGCTTAACCTCTATAAACAGTACAAGTCCTTCCTTTATGCCTACAACATCTATCTCTTCGCGTCTACCTGATACAGGTATTCTTAATCTTCTTATACTGAAATAGCCAAGTCTCCTAAGAATTTCACATACAAGATCCTCAAAAATACGCCAATCAACAAACTCTGCTAAAAGCTCCAGATCTCTACAAAGACCATGCTCAACTATACTGAGTAGAAATTGGGTAACATTGTCGATCCTAAAAATGACTTTGCCACAGTTATCAAATGTTACCAAACTTAAGTTAGATAATCTTAACAATACATTCTGAACAATAGGAATAGCTACACGACACCTCTCGGCTAGTTCATCGATAGTTATCTCCTTCTTGCCTTCAAGTAACGTCCTAAGTACTGTACCAAGTACCATAACTGATCTGTAAGTCATAGTATTCCTACACTTACAGGAAGTATAGTGT
>JAMOMD010000265.1 GCA_027068725.1 Thermoproteales archaeon
AAGTACCACACGTTCAGGATATTCTAACTCCTCTCCCAATCGAATATTACATATCTAAACTTAGGGACGAGACAACGGCACTCGCAGAAGCGTACTTCACAGGTTTCGTTGAGGCTGTTGCATACCATGCCTGTAGAATAATTGCAATAGCAGCACAGATACTAGATAGAGTATCGAACGTCAAAGAGATAATAGATAAATTAAACAAGATAAAGAAGCTTCGTCAGGTTGGAATTTTAACATAATAACCTTTTTCTTTACCCTTATTCACAACTTCTATACCACACTCTTCTAACTTTTCGCGCGTAACATTTATGCCAGCTTCGCTCAGGACCTTGAGCACATTTTCCAGTTTCACATACTTCTTACCAGCAAACATGCACCTTATTGATGATAACACTTTCTCGCATAGATCATTCTCTGTCTGTATTTTATCAACATTTTCCTGATATACTTTTATCGAACTCTCCTTAGACAAGTCTCTTACTAACGTTTCATATTCTTCTGGTGTTAGGACATACACATAGTCTACATTTAGTAACTTCTCATCGAGTGGTAAATTCACTATTAATTTAACATACTTGTAAGTTCTTGTTCCTCTCCTGACAGTGTAGTATGTCTTTGTAATTTTAAGCTTGTAGACCATGGTTACATCTTCTCAAGTATTGGTATTCCAAGAATGTTCATTATGTTCTCTAGAACTATCTTCACGGACTTCACTAGTGCTAGTCTAAATGCACGATATGGCTCTTCTGCATGTATTACTGGGTACTTCTCGTAAAATGAGTTGAATGTTAGTGCTATCTTATTCACATGCTCTACAAGATAGTCTGGGCGTAGATCAGTTGCTGCACGCTTAACAACTTCTGGAACTTCGCCGAGATACTTCACAAGTTCAACTTCTTCAGGACCTAGTTGCTCTGGAACATTGTAGTGTACGATCTCTACAACACCAGCTTTCTCTAGTATCGATTTTGCACGAACGTACGTGTACTGTATGAAGGGGCCACTGTTCTGCTTCAAGTTCAGGACACGTGACCAGTCGAATGTTATTGGTTTTGTTGGACTTACAGAGAGCAGTGCATAACGAACTGCACCTATTGCAACTGCCTCAGAGACTTTGTCTATCTCTTCAGGTGGTAGTCTCTCCTTCACCATTTCTGCAACTCTGCGCTTTGCCTCATCTAGAAGCTCGTCAAGAGTAACGTATCTTCCTCTTCTGCCACTCATCTTGACGCCAGGTATGTTAACAAGCTCGTATGCGTAGTGTACGATCCTCTCGGCCCATTCTGGATAGCCTAGTGCATGAATTACTACTCGTAGCTGTGCTTGTGGATGCTGCTGTTCTGCAGCTATGACTCTGATAAGTTTATCAGGGTTAAACTGCTCAAAGCACCAGAGTGCATAAGCTATGTCACGTGTTAAGTAGAGTGATGAACCATCGCTTCTTGTTAAAACTGCCTTAGGCAGATGTCTAGGAAGCTTGAGCTTATCCCAGAGATCCATGTCTTGTGCATACTTATCTGCACGAAATACTACGACGCCTCCTGTAAGTTCCACGTACTGTGGCACTCTTGCTAGAAGTCTCCTAATGATGTCCTGAACTTTCCCTGAATATACAGTTATGTCGC
>JAMOMD010000266.1 GCA_027068725.1 Thermoproteales archaeon
TTGCTGCAGCACCAGCTTTTGGATGTCCTCCTCCCTGTCCACCTAGTCTAGATGCTACTCTTGCGCATAGTTCAGCCATTGATAAGTTATCTTCTTTCGTTCTTGCTATAATTCTAAATTCCTTATTATGTTCTGACACTATTATTACAGTATCACAACCTGCTTCTAATAGAAGTCTTGCAAGTGATGCTTCGTGTGCACTTACATGACTTAAACATACGATTTTATCTCCGTACCTGTATGCTTCTAGGCGAAGCATACCTTTTATTCTTGCCATTTTTTCATCAAACCTGAACTCACGCTGTTGTAGAGCTTGAACTATGTTCTCATATTTTACAGTCCTGAGAGAATTCACTAGTTTATGAACTACCTCAAATGTTGAATATCCTGCTCGAGAAAATTTTCTACTATCAACAATTATTGCTGCAAGACATAGACAGACTAGCCACTCTGGGAGTTTTGGTATAGTATCAATATATTCTCTTAGTATGATCTCTGTAGTTGCTGTTGCTGAGGGATCGCTAATTATTATTGATCTTTCTGGAAATCCCTCATGTGTAACATGGTGATCAATCACTATTATTTCCTTGCAAGAGAATAGAAGTTTAGTGAAATCTTCAAGCTGCGATACGGAACTTGTGTCGAGTATAATCACGGTCTCGTACTCTGTGCATGGAAGATCGTTAGGAGACTCGTATATTCTAAATAGGTCTACTATGTGACCTTGTCCAATTTTTGTAAGAAAGTCTTTGACCGGTCTTGCTATCCCTTCCGGAATTCCTATGTGTATAGTGTTCGAATGAAGTAGATATCTTGTGACAATGGCTGAGGCTACTCCATCAAAGTCAGCGTTTCTATGTGCTAGAATCAGCGTACTTTCTCTCGGCTTTTCTAACAATTTCCTTAATCTTATCAATGGTAGGCTCTCCTCCATTCAGTATGTAGTTCATGACCTCGTCAAGTAGTTTAAAACCATAATCTACAGCCTCTTTTACCACTCTGTCGAGCACATCCTGACGAACTAGCAGATCAGTCTTGACGTCTACATCTATTTCGAATAGAAGTTTTTCCGGGTCCTTAACCGTGACTACCACATTTATCTCGCTTAATCTCTTAACAGGTATTTTCTTCAATACGAATTTTGTGACTCTGTCAGCAATTATTGTAGCTATCTCGTTGAGAAGCTCCCTCGATAGAGACATGCAGATACCTGAGTATAATTTAGGCTAGTACAGTATTTTTAAGATAGGGATTAGCCTCCTCCCGAAGATGTTCCAGTACCAGGCTGTGCACCTACCTGACGTAGAGCCTCCGCTATCTTTGATCTAAGCTCCTCGATCTGTTTACGCAGCATAGATTCCTGTCTCGATAAGCTTGTGAGATTTAGCTTGAGAAGTTCTTCTCTTTCTTTGAGCTCGTTCAGTGCTTGCTCTTTAGTGACTGCTACTAGGAACGTGCCAACAATTTTGTAGATCTTCGCATCAGGAGGAACCTTTTCGATCTCACTTATTGTTCTTTCGATTTCCTTTATCTCACTCTCGACCTGCTGCTTTAACATTAGCACATTCTGCAGCTGTGCTTGCAGTGTCTGTAGTTTCTCAATCTCTGCCTGAAGTGATGGT
>JAMOMD010000267.1 GCA_027068725.1 Thermoproteales archaeon
ATGGCAGCTTGGGGAGAGGGCCCACTAGTGCTGAATGCGTATAGCACAAAGATCTACGTGCACTCACTAGATCCAAACAAAGATAGAGTATACGCATGGCTGCTAGGATTTGTCATTAAGCCAAGACAGCAGACAGCAGCTGCAGGAGGTGGTGGAGAAGGGGGAGGAAGAAGGAGAAGAAGGTGAAAAATTCTCGGAAAGAGCTCACTGCTTGCTCTGTTTCAGTATCTGCTCTACACGTTCTCTAACTTTCTCATACTTTTTGCCTACTATCATAACCTTGACATTTCTCAGCTCCGCAGAATAGTTTCCAAGATTAACCACGTGCTGCTTAACTATCACAACTCCTGAAAATACGCGCATGAAGAATATTGGCGATATTATTCTCATGTGCATATTAGGAAACTCGTAGTTTACCGTTAACTGTAGCTCCTCGCTTCCGTCAGATTCTCCTAGGTACACGACCTCGTTTACCTGAAGTTCTAGATCAGATATTCTGGAGTAACCTGCCATCACTACAGGGATGGGCTTCGGATCTTCTAGAAAGGACAAGTCTACAGGCACGCCTTGCTTTAGGTATCGGGTAACTATGTCAGACACGTAGTTCTCGATCATGTCTATTGTCCACGTGACTTGTTTTATCAGGACAGAGGGTGGAAGGATTCCGAGTCCACTCATTCTACCTGAAGAGCTATGTTCTTCATAATAAGATTTCGTGAATTATGGTGAACATATGTGAGGATAACGTATTAAAGTTGCTGACTTGAGAAGCTCGAAGCCATGTCGACAATAGCCGAGAAGATACTTAGCGAGAAATGTGGTAGACAAGTAGCTCCTGGCGAGATTGTTGAAGCTAAGGTTGACCTAGTCATGTTCCACGACTTGACAGGATTTCACGTTGTTGAGGTCATGGAGAAGGTTGGTAAAATTCAGATATTTGACCCAGACAGACTTGTCGTAGTCTTCGATCATTTTGTACCTCCACCTGATGCTAGATCAGCAACAATTCAGAAAAGACTGAGAGAGTTTGTTAGAAAATTTGGAATAAAGAACTTTCACGATGTGTGTGACGGTATCTGTCACGTTATCCTAATTGAGCGTGGCTACATTAGGCCAGGAATGTTTGTCGTAGGTGCTGATAGTCACACAACAACAGGTGGTGCTGTTGGAGCCTTTGCAACAGGAATGGGCGCGAGTGATGTTGCTGCTGCTGTACTGACAGGAAGAATCTGGACAATAGTTCCTGAGACAATAAAGATCGTGCTTGAGGGACAGCCTCCAGCAGGAGTTATGGCAAAGGACATCATACTTCACATAATTGGCACACATGGCTCAGATGCTGCAAACTTCAAAGCAGTCGAGTTTCATGGAAGCACGCTAAGGTATCTGAACATTGAGGAGAGAATGACGCTCTCAAACATGAGCGTCGAGATGGGAGCTGAGACAGGAATCGTAGTTCCAGACGAGATAACAATCCAGTACTATCGCGAGCTTGGGATTGAGGTGAAGCCAGTGTTGCCTGACCCCAATGCTCACTACTGTGATGAATGGCACGTGGATGTTAGCAAGCTTGAGCCACAGGTAGCTGTGCCACATAACATAGACAATGTAAAACCT
>JAMOMD010000268.1 GCA_027068725.1 Thermoproteales archaeon
ACGATGTTGTACATGTGGATAACGAGAAGATGTATGTTAAATATGGTGTTGATAGAGTGTGGATTGCAAGACCTTCAGGAAACAAGACATACGTCCTATACACGTCCTGTGTCGAGCTTGCACGTAAGAGTATTGTCTCAATAATTAGGAAGATAATGGATAGAGAAAGCGCAGGGATTAATATTGGAAAAATTAGCGTGCCTCTGTTTTAGCCTGTAGTCTTTTCTCAATTTCTTCGACTATCTGTGCGACACTCTTACCCTCAGTCTCGATGCCCAGCTTCTTGGCAAGCTCATACACTTTCTGAACATCACTTGTGTCCAGTTTGCTCTGCTTCTTTTTCTCCTCTGTTGTCTCCTCCTCTTCTGCTAGTCCCTTTGTGCTCCTCCTGAACTCGTATATTGCCTGTCCTATTGCTCGTGCAAGGCCAGGTATCTTACTTGGTCCCCAGATCAAGAGTATGGCTAGTGCTATCACTATGAGCACAAGCTCAGTTGGCGTTATCATGGCGACTCCTCAAGTTAGACCTCGTGTTAGGGGTAATTAAATGTTCGTATGAGTATTTGACATCCTGATGTATTATCGATTTCAAATCTTCTTAAGAAGGGTTTTAAGCGCTTCTAAACCAATATTCTTCAACTTTATGACTTTCCTACAGTATTTCTCGAGCACATAGTTATCTCCTCCAACTAGCACCGTCGTGAAATCTCTGTAGTACTTCTCGACTTCCTGCACTGTCGCTATGTCGACATTATTGTCTTCTCCATCTGTTATGAGTATGAGCTTGTAATCTCTTAACGATGGATTGCGCTTAGCATCCTCTATAGCTGTCCTGAGTGCGTTAGTTATGCTCGTGCCTCCAAGAGGAGTCAATCCAAGTAGAGTCTTGACGAGTTCTGCCTTGTCCTGAAGTGGTGCATGTGCTCTCTTGTCGAAGAACCTGACTATGACCTTGCCTCCCTTGAGCAGGATAGTCAAGGCAAGTGCCGTAGCCCAAGTTATCTTGTTCAAATTCTGAAAGTCCTGCACCTTGACATCAATTGCGTAGAACATTGAGCCACTCTTATCAACAAGCATGTACACCTTTGGCTTATTCAGGACACGCTGCTCGTGTACGAGTAAGTTTCCTGTTCCTAATTTGTATGCTGCAAGTTCTTTACAAATATTCATTTTAGCTCTCTCTGCTGGTATCATATCCTTCAATTCTCTAATATTTGACATTCTTTTAATTCCAGTAATGTAACCTCTAACATCAAGATACTTTTCCTCGAGATCTACCTCTGTAGCCTTTCGAACAAGCTCTATTAAATCTCTAAGCATCTCCACGAGTCTCATCCTAATTGACTCATCTTCAGGATCTACAAGTATCTCAGCTACCTCATCTCCAACAACGTTTCCAAATATCGACTTTGTTCTATTCACAACCTCGCTAACCTTTCTCACATTCCCAATAGTGAAATCTATCTCCGTCTTAATCTCGTATTCTAGTCTATGAATTATAGATTTGACATATGTTGAAGGTTCTTTTCCTTCTGACCTACTCTTAACCTCTGCTAAGAGGGCTGCCGAGTATTCTGCATTATTTTCATATTTCATCAACATGTTTAGGTA
>JAMOMD010000269.1 GCA_027068725.1 Thermoproteales archaeon
TTTCTGTAAAGTACTTTTCCAGCGGTCTTTCGTGTTCAAATGTGAACAAGAGTGTTCTATGTGTATCATTTTGGTTCGTTGCAAAGTTTATATGACTAAGCTATGCGTGCTGTTGCAAGTATATGGTTAGCTTCAGGTACATTGCAATGCAGATACTGAAGAAGTTTGCCGTTGTTCTAGTCATTCTAATAATAACGTACATAATAGCATACCCACTCTACAAACAGCTACTTATTGCACAGGCCTGGCACATGGCAGCACTACGTGCACAAGCAATCGCACAAATACGTAGTTTAACTGCTGCGCAGATGAACAAACTTGTACTCAACTACTTCTGTCTAATAATGAAAGTATATCACTACTGTACGCCAAGGTGTGGCTGTTACGAGCCTCCCTGGGTTAATTACATCACGTTGTTAGGATACTATTTATACTCTTTCCTAACTTTTCACTTCCCGCCCTGTTCAGCAGACTACTCTAACCTAGGTTTCGTAGGTACAAATACCGCATCCATAATTGCACAGGCAATACCTAGGACTGTACTGCTGATAGTGTCTGCTACAATAGTTGCACTAATTCTCTCGCTAATTGTCGGCCCCTACATTGCTAACAAGAGAGGCTCGCTATCTGATAATGCAATAACAATTTTTGGAATAGCAACGTACAGCTTTCCGACATTCTACATAGGCATGATAATGATCTACATATTCGCAATAACACTCAAAATATTCCCACCTGGCGGAATGATGAGTACGCCTCCGCCACCCACACTATGGGGCAAGATAGTCGACGTATTGTATCACCTTGCTCTACCTATGATAACACTCGCATTCCTGCACTTTGGAGGACTTGCACTTGTCATTCGTGCTCTAATGCTAAACGTGCTTAGAGAAGACTACATTCTCATGGCTCGTGCTAAAGGCGTTCCTGAGAGACTTGTCGTGTATAAGCACGCACTTCGTGCAGCCACACCCTCCATTGTTGTGCTCGCTGCAATCAATATTGCAGAGGCTTTTGGTGGAGCAATAATCACGGAGATTGTCTTTAACTGGCCTGGAATGGGTCTCTTATACTGGCAGGCAATACAGGCACTCGACATATCTATGATACTTGCACTAACTTACGTGACAATTCTAATCTACGCTGTTGCACTACTTATTGCAGATATACTCTCCATAGTTCTCGACCCAAGACAGAGGAGAGGTTGAGAACATGAGTAGCGAAATAAGAAACACACTAAAGTTAATATTCAGGAACAAGTACGTTATTGCTGGACTGGTAATACTTGCCTTTATACTGTATCTGTGTGTTCTAGCGTTCACAAAGTATGCCTGGGTACTGGGTAAATGGAGTGACTACTACTTCTGGGAAACTTACTATCCAACCTTTGCGAAACCTGCCTGGATCTCAATATTCACAGGAAAGAAGTACATGCCTTACATGGACAAGTACATTTCGGGAAATGGAACAAACGTGTGCGTATTCATTGTAAATTATACATATGACGAACCTCCGCAGGACATCGAGTTCATTGTTAATAAGACGCCTCAGTTCTCTGTTGCTCAGCTGTACGTCATACTGCCAAATGGCAAGAAAATACTGCTAGAT
>JAMOMD010000270.1 GCA_027068725.1 Thermoproteales archaeon
GTGGTAATGCTATTTTTCCCTGTCTTGCTACGTGCAGAACCTCGTCAAGTGGCTTCTCGTAGACGTTTCCTATCGATACATTGTTCATGAACTGGCACGGATGTACCCGACCTTCAGGAGAGATAGACACAATTCCTGACAAGGCGCTACATCTGGTTCTGCTTTTCCAATGCTCTATCTTCCTGAAGTACTCGTCTTCACTTGACGATGACAGAAGAGCAACTGCAAGCATGTCAGATGGTTCCGTTACTAGAAGAATGTCAAGCTCAGGATTCTTCTCGGCAAGTTTCACGATGAATGTCAGGAACTTTGCATGAACTACTGGCTCATCTACACTAAGCATCGAGTATGTTCCGTATCCTCGTCCACTCGGGACAAGATGGTATATGCATAGTCTATCAATCTGCTCCTGAAGACATAGGTCAAACATCTTCTCTATCGCAGAGAGGCTTGGCCAGGTCAGGGTTACTCTCACGCCAGTTGTTATGTCATACTTCTTCAGCAATCGAAGAGTATGGAGAGTCTTCTCAACATTTGATCCTACTCTCACTTTTTCTTCAACGTCTTGCAATGGTACGTCCAGACTAATACCGACGTAGGATATCAAATGATCTACAAGCTTCCTAACCTTCTCTTCGTCTAACACAAGTCCTGACGTACTTATAACGGCACTTACCTTAATCTTGCTCAGGAAGTCAAGTACATCCCAGAATTTTGAGTAAAGAAACGGTTCTCCGCCACTAAGAATGACAATCCTAGGCTTGACTAGACTAAGTCTATCAAGCACGTTACGCATGAGCACGTGCGGATCAATTTCGAGAAGAGACTTGTCTACGCTAGAGGCGTAGCAGTACACGCACCGTAGAGGACATGTACGTGTGAGATTTAGTACAAGAACACCGAGCTTATGCTCAGATTCGCTAGCCTTGACTATACGTGATCGTGATGGAGTTTTACCATGAACTATTCCAGTTACTGGAATCAACCTAGATCAGGCTCACCAATCTATTTAATGCTTATAAGCATCTGCAATCAACCTAGCCCAATGGCCACGTCAGCTTCTGCACTTGAGAGTGTATATGAGTTAATGAAGAAGATTGACGAGTACGTAGACGAGGTCTACAAGACTAAGGAGAGAGCAGAGGCCGAGATTAGGAAGAAGATTGAAGCAGCAAAACAGGAAATCCAGAAACAGCTCGAGGCTTACATCAACGAGATTATTCAGAAGTACAAGCAGGAACTAGAGAAAATGATCGAGGAAGATGTCTCAAAGTACAGGCAGACTCTTGAGTCAAAACTTAACGACTTCAAATCAAAACTAGACGCATCATTCGACAAAGTAGTAGAGGAAGTCCTGAAAATACTCGGCTTCTAATAATACAAAAATCGAGAATTTACCTACTCCTCTTTCTTAGGTTTTTAGTAATAAAGCAAGAAAAAATTCGCGGACAAAGATTTTCTCGGAAATAAAATTTTGTAAAAAGAAAGTCTCCGCAACTCGTTATTATTATCTTATTTGTTCTTTTATTCTGTTGACCTTGCTCAGGAGCTCAGAGTGGTACCTAGATATTTCCTGCTCAATCTCGCTTAGATATTT
>JAMOMD010000271.1 GCA_027068725.1 Thermoproteales archaeon
ATGTTCATGCAAGATTCTGAGATACGTGCATTAGCGTATGTGCTTGCTGCAGCTCCATTAGCTGGCCTTGTATACTTCATTGCTAGTCGCTTTGTGGATAATTTTGCTAGTGCTATTCCTCTGGTCTACGGTGTTGTTCTAGCCACGTCAGGACAGAGGTACTCTAAGACGCGTTCAGGAGATAGGGGGCGCGTTGCTTACGTTATCTCAACTTTAGCACTTGTTGCATTACTGATAGTTCTCTACTTTGTTTATTTACGTACATTACTTCTCAGGTTTGTTCCTCAACTTGTGAAATACATGATATTTGTGGACTGTGCAGTTGTTGGTAGTCTCGTTCTTGTTGGAGGTCTTGCAGTATCTTCACTTGCTGCACGTGGTGAGGAGCCTCTAGTTCTGGATGAGGTTGTTTCTAGGATAGTTGAGAGGTACTTTCTCAGGAATGAGGACTATGTTGCTGGTCTCGTGTCGAGACTGTTGAGGTCTTTCATAGTTGAGGGCAAGAAGGCTAGCTTGTACATGCTTGTTCTGAGGATTAGTAGGAGTAGGGCTATTCCAGACTATTTTCTCGATGAGGCTGTCAAGCTGATAGACTCGTACAGAGATGTGCCATCTTCAGGTCTTCTAAGTGCATGGCAGAGTGCTCTTGTTGCTAGGATGAATGTTGCTCGCAGGATTGGCCTAGTTCACGCTGTCCTGAAGATACTTCAGGGACTGCCACTCACCGAGGAGGATGTTAAGCTTGTTGAAGTTGATGTGAGGTACCTGCTTAGTAGATGGAAAAGTGGACTCATAAAACTTGGACAGGCTCTAGCGTACGCTAGCTGTGTCTGTGTTATTCTCTGTCCTGTTCTCGTGCTGTTTCTCAGATTATGGCCCATGATTGTGCTGTTTGGACTTGCTGCAGTGTTGTCTATTCACTTGTCTCAGTACGTTCCGTCTCCTACGAGTTCTGTTCTGGGATCTGTTAGGGATGTTCTCAAGGTTGTTATGTTGAGAAAGAAGGATATGAACATGTTCGCAACAGTTCGAGAGATCAAGTAATGAATCGTGAGAAGATACTTGATTTCTGCAGAGAGAAGCTTGAGCTGATAATTGAGGAGGTGTGTAGGTACTTTGTAGCACGTAGAGAGCTCATTGTTAAGATTGTTGCTACAATGATCTCGAGTGGTCACATACTTTTTGAAGATCATCCAGGTCTTGGCAAGACTCTTCTAGCGAAGATTCTTGCTAAGGTTATTGGATGTGATTTTCGAAGAGTACAGTTTACTCCTGATCTTCTTCCTGCTGACATAATTGGGACGAAGGTGTGGGTTCCTGGTGAGGGTACGTTCAGACTTGTGAAAGGGCCAATATTTACCAATGTTCTGCTTGCTGACGAGATAAATAGAGCTCCACCAAAGACTCAGGCTGCGCTTCTTGAGGCTATGGAGGAGAGACAGGTCACTATTGAGGGAGAGACGTATCGGCTAGATGAGCCGTTCATTGTGTTAGCTACGCAGAATCCCATAGAGTATGAGGGAACTTATCCTCTTCCTGAAGCTCTGCTAGACAGGTTCACTATCAAGCTCAGCACAGGATATCCACAGAGTGAGGATGAGGAAGTTGAGATTCTGAGAAGGAGATTGTCCTGGAAGAAGGATGATCCGACAGACTACGTTAAGCCTGCCGTGACTAAGGAGGAGTTTGTCCTAATTCAGCGTGCTGTTGAGGAGGTTGTGTATGTTGATGAGTGTATAATGAAGTTCATTGCTAACATTGTTAGAACTGTGAGATCTGATCCTAGAGTTCTCGCAGGTCCAAGTCCTAGAGGAGCAATTGCGTTACTTAAGGTCAGTAGAGGAGTAGCGCTGATTCATGGTAGGGACTACGTTATTCCTGACGATGTTCTCTTTGTTGCTGTTGATGTTCTCTCGCATAGGATTGTGCTGAAGCCTGAGTATGTTGACGAGGTTCGTCCTGAACAGGTCGTGATCGAGAATTTGAGAAAGGTACCTGTGCCCAAGGTTGCACATGGCGTATCGTGAATATCCTGAGGAGGTACGTGAGCTGGTCAGGTATCTGAGGAGACACTATAACGTACTTACTAGAGATGTTGCTGCTAGTCTTGTTTCTCTAGTCATTGCTGTTCTTGCACTAGGAATAGTACTTCTTAGTACTCCCCTAATTGTTGCAGGTGCAGGAGGGGTAGCACTACTCACAATGCTCGCAACATTTCCCCCACCTGAAATAGAGATTAGTGCACGAGCACATCCACTGCAGTGTCGCGTAGGTGATGAAGTTACTATTGTACTAGATGTCAGAGCTAGTAGAGGAGTAGGTGCGGCACTGCTCGTGCTTAAGCTACCGCATGGATTACAGATTGCTCAGGGCAGTAACATACATGTCCTGTACAAGGGTCTTGGAGTACTTGAGAAGACGATAGTTCTCAAGCTTAGGACAACTAGATCAGGAGTCTACGAGATTGGGCCAGTAATAGTCGAGAGTTACCATATTGCAGGTCTTGGCAGAGTTAAGAGACGTGAGATAAAGACTGGGCTAGTAATTGAGGTAAGGCCGAGACTTTTCAAGACTAAGAAGACTACGAGAACGCGAATTGCAGCAACAACATTTGCAAGTGTTGCAATAGCTCGCTCTAGACTTCTCGGAGCGCCTTCCACAGACTTCAAAGAGATTAGAAGATACGTACCTGGAGATCCTCTGAAGCACATTAACTGGAAGGCAACTGCTAGGTCAGGTCGAGATCAGCCACTGGTGAATGAGTACGAGCGTGAGACCTTGAGACGTGTCATAATAGTACCTGACATTGGTGAGATTACTCGCTTCGATAGTCTAGTACAGAGTGGCATAGACTACGTGTATAGTCTAGCGTTCTCTCTTGCACTATCATTCATCGAGAGAGGATACATAGTGTACGTGTATAATCCTGCATCAGGAAGACTTGTTAGACCTAGAGCAAGAGCTAGGTCACTGCTTAACATATGGAGAGAGTGCGTTAGTTCAGATATTAGTGATGTAAGTGTTGTGCAGAATGCTGTGAAAGAGATTGAGAAGTTTCTGCAGCGTGCTCGTGGTGGTTTAACAGTGATAATAGTTATAACATATGCATGCCCTGTAACAGAGGTGTTTTTAAAATATTTTGCAGAGAGAATTAGATCTAGAAGAGATGCTGTGCTGATAGTTGTAGATCTTGATAATGAGACCTATGTTAAGAATGTGTATAAGAGATTTGGTGATGTTGTTCCTGTTCTATATAGGACAGTGAAGGATTCTTATAGAACAGTGCTTAGGAGACAGAACACCATAGTCCTGAAGGCAGACGTCTCGCAGAGTCCTGTTAAAGTTCTGAGACAAATACTTAGCCTAGTGTAAGCATGAGCAGGGCTCTGTACCTAACGCTGAGGTATCTGCTCTGTCTAGCATCTGCAGTAGTCGTGTCTTATCTAGCCATGTTAACACCACTCTTAAGGTACGTGTTTGAGCTCTTGTTCACAATATTTCTAGGTGTGCCAGCTGCTGCACCATACATGCTAACGATATTTCTACTATTCCTGTTCTCTCTCATAGCAACATTATTAGATAATTCTCAGGTAGGTCCAGCCACAGCCTCAGCTTTAGTAATTTTGTTAGCATTCTTCAATTCTCCAGTACTCTACGTACTTCTAAATGTTTTACAGACGTACAAAATAGCCAGCTTAAACATTACTAACTTTATACTAAGACTAGCAGGTAGTTTGCAGTTTCCTGAGAGTGCTTATTCTATATTTGTTATTATTTCACTTGTATCGATTATGATGCTTATTCTTGCAAGATTTTTAGATTCTTCTTACATGTTTCTTGACATTACATCACTAGTAGCAGGAGGTGAAACTGCTGGAAGAGCACTCACGCTGTACTTACTGACTTTCCTGTTCTTGTGCATCTGTGCTGGACTTGTTGCTGCTGGTGCTTACCTCACATTGAGTACTAGCATGTTTGTTCAGGGACCTGTAAGTCTTGTAGAGAGAATGATTGGACCTCTCGTCCTGATGATTGGGCTTGTTGGTCTTGTTCTTGGGTCAGTAACTATCCTGAGAAGATTTTGACAGAGCCTTGACGAGCTCTTCTTCATCTCTTGGATTAATTATGTACGCTTTTCCTGATTTTGTGACTATAAGAAACACGTTTCTACACTTTCTAGTAACTGGCACGATCTGTGTTCCATCAGGAAGTCTTCTAGAAATCACATGTCTTATCTTAATCCTGTCCAGCTTCCTCAGTGTTGTGACTTCGTTTACTGAACATAGAACTCTCTTCCTGAGCGGTGTCTTGACCTTGATCATGCCATGCTCAACAAGTGCGTGAACTGGAACTAGTGCAAGTATTACTATCAGGAGCACAAGCTCAACAATTAGCAGTTCTGCTAGTGTGGTAACTGTCAGACATGCACACTGCGCTAAGTACATCAGGTAGAGTAGTGGTACTAGCAGAGCTACCGCAGATATGGAGTATATCGTGAGCTCGAGCTCGTCCACTAGTGTATACGTAATGTACACGTATACTTATGCTTCAGTAACTTCCAGAGAGGAGAAGAAACTCAGCAGTTCCGGCACTCATCAACTATCAGCCAAATGCCTTCTCAGCACTTGGATCGGTTTAGAGTCCTAGACTTTTTATTACTTGAGATATTCCGTCAATTATCAGAGATACTGACCATCCTGCAACGATTAGACTCATGAATCTTCCAATGAATTTGAGCATGTCTTGTCCAAGTCTCTTGAGTATTTCCTGAGAGAACTTGATCACTATGTAAGTTATTCCTGATGCTATCAGGATAGCGAGAACTAGCTGCCACAGTGGGTACATGCTTCTCATCACGAGCACAGCAGTTATTGCACCTGGGCCCACTAGCATGGGCGTGACTATTGGCACAAAGACGAACTCTTCCACATTTATGCTAGCTGTCTTTGGGTAGCCCTCCCTGAGTATGTCCAGTGACACTACTAGAAGTATTATGCCTCCCGCAATCTTCAGGTCGTAGCTCTTTATAGAGAACACGTCGAGTAGGTAGTTGCCGACGAGTGCAAAGAATAGGAGAAGAACAGGTACGCCAATTCCCACGAGTCTGTCAATTTTTCGAAGAGTCCTATCATCGGCCTGTGATATTACTGGTGCAAGAAGTGGAATAGCACCTGTCGGGTCAATTATT
Organism: Thermoproteales archaeon; assembly: GCA_027068725.1. Lineage (GTDB taxonomy): Archaea > Thermoproteota > Thermoprotei > Thermoproteales > Thermocladiaceae > JAADER01. The sequence continues at coordinate 5,189 of JAMOMD010000271.1, forward strand.
GCCAGTAGCTGCAGAGCTAGAAAAAGAGTGTTCACGAGAGGGTTCGTGTAAGGCATTGGCATACAGCACTTTTCAGGAATCTATTCAAAAACCCGTCAGCGCAAACCGTATCAATCATCAGGTCGGCGAGGCCCTTCTCATCACTCGGGTCTCCTAACACTAGCCGAGAACAATGTCAACTTTAAACGCTTGCTTAGCCTCCTTGCTCTCTGCTGAGTACACCTTGATGTTCGTGTTCTGCTGCGTCTCTACCTTCTTAACGTTCTCTACATTACCACCAACAAGCTTCTTGAACTCTGTAAGTCTCGTGTTCCTCAGGTTGACACTTGGAAAGTTTGTTGGACAAGCCTTCTTACACTTGACCATTCCCGTCCCCCGACAATAATGATGGTTTAGGAGAATAAATAGTTTTGAGATTAGATTGCCTTTCTAGGCGTTGTTGCTCCACAGGCTGTGCACTTGAGAACGTAGACTCTTCCCTGCTTCTCAAGTATTGTGTCAATGGAGTTACAGACAGGGCACACAACGTAGAACTTTATGTAGCGCTCGTAGACAGCCTCGAGAATTCTCTCGGATCTCTCTGCGTATATGACGAACTGGTCGCCCTCTATGTGTCCTGGAACTGCCAACTCTTTCAGGAAGAACTTTGCAATATGTGTAGGATCTCTGTTAAGTCTCTCCGCGATCTCTTTGAAGTTCAGGATTATCGTCCTCTTAGGCAGAACCTGCACCTTAAGCTTAGGTATCTCCTGACGTCGCTGAACACGTGGTGTTATTACCTTGTAAGCTCTCTCAAGCAGCTTATGGTACAGCTCATCCACGTTTAAGCTCTCTAGGCCTGTCTTTGCCTCAGATGTCACGCTACGTTCGACATGTAGCCTCCTAATAAATTCCTTCTCGTAGCAGACTCAGTGTGTGCTGATGTCATCATGGTCTCAGGTCGTGAGACAGTCATCACTCAGCTCAAGCTATGACGTATAGAGGCTTTTCATCACTTCGATGTCTGAGCTATTGCAGTGACTATGATTGTCGATAGCTTAGATGCTACATAGACTCCGGCCCACACGAAGAGTGCGAGTATTGCAATCTCTATGGCGTACTTTATGCTGAGGGTTCCCATCAGAACAGCTGCGAGGATGTCCGTAAGTACTGCAACGAGTATTGCTGCCCAAGCTCCAACGTTCATTACTAGGTAAGTCATAAGTAGCACTATTGGAAGTGATACGACCACGCCGAGGCTCGAGACGACGTAAGGATTTACTGCTCTTACTCTAGCAGTTATTGCACACATTCCTGCAAGTCTGGGACATGCAACAAATAGTGCGAATGATAGTACTGTGATTGCGTAGTCTATCAGCATGCCCATTACGTACATGTATTTGCCACAGTGAATATGTGCTCATCAGGTAACTTACGTGAAAGATATTGCACAATCACCTTTTTGTGCATGCTCAATGTTGTGCAACGTATGGTATTTGTAGAGATACCTCCAGATCATCCGCGTTATCTGTCGCTTAAGATCAGAGAGAAGCTTGTTGAGGGCTTCCTGGAGGGGTATGTTGTTCCTCAGGGCTTGATTGCTCATGGGCGTGGTGAGGCGTTTGACTACTTGATAGGTGAGGAGACTATAGAACCTGCGAGACGGGCAATGTATGCTGCTGTTGCTGCACTTCTTCTAGCGAGGCATCCTGTGATCTCTGTCAATGGTAACGTTGCTGCTCTCGCTATAGATGATGTGATAGAGCTTGCACGTGAGGTTAATGCTAAGATTGAGGTGAACCTGTTCTATAGGACTCCTGAGCGTGTTAGAAAGATAGCAGAGAAGTTCCGTGAAAGAGGTGTTGAGGTTCTAGGAACAGATGACGATGAGCTATGTACAATACCTGAGCTACATAGTGAGCGTAGGAAAGTCAGCTGTAGGGGAATATACATTGCTGATGTTGTACTAGTAGCAATCGAGGATGGAGACAGGACAGAGGCACTGCGTAAGTTAGGTAAGCTAGTCATTGCAATAGACCTGAACCCACTCTCGAGAACTGCAAGAGCAGCATCAATAACAATAGTAGACAATGTTGTACGTGCCTTCAAGGAGATGGTAAAGATTGCGAGAGAGCTTAAGCAGAGACCTCGTCAGGAGCTTGAGAACATTCTACATACGTACGATAACTACAGGACGTTGAGAGATGTCCTACTCTACATATGTGATAGACTTAGAAGACTTGCAGAAGATCGTGGACTTGTAATAGAGCCAAGATAGTGCCAGCTTGCTGATATAGTTTAGTCGTGTATGTACCTAACACGTACAGTACCGTCCTGCTGTGTCAACACCTTGACGAAGCCATACCTGACAAGCTGAATAGCAGTGCCAGACGATAGACTGAGAAGTGCCTTCTCGGCAAGTCCTTCCTCAATGACAAAGTCCTTAGACGTGAGTGGCGTCTTGTCTACACGTTCTACCACAAGCTTTACCGAGTCTTCAGGAACCCACTGAACAATATCCATCTTCTCCTTCTTAGCTACATTAATGTCATAGCTGTGCAATTTCGCAATTACAACATCTTCCCTAACCTCGACTAGCTCAATATTTGCCAGTTCCATGAGTCTGAGCTTGCCCTTCCTTACGAGTAGCTCAGCATCATTCCTAGATATGTACACTACGGCTTCACCATTCCTGACGGGGACTCTAATCTCGCGATGTCCTCTCTCGGGC
>JAMOMD010000272.1 GCA_027068725.1 Thermoproteales archaeon
GTGAGACTAGCAATAAAGTATGGCATACTTGACCTAACGTACTCCTGCGATAGACCTGATGGGCCTTGTGGACGTTGTGAAGGCTGCTGGCTCAGGCAGAGAGCACTCGAGGAAGTGATGAGAGAGACCAAGTAGAGTCAGCTTCGGCAACGGTCATCAGGAATCAGATTCACGTGCCCTCATCATTTCTGTGACCAGCTCTTGCTACTTGTCGTTCATGTAGCGATGTATTACTTAAATAATTTTGTTATGAACTCTATTATCAGGTAAGACTATGGCTCTCTGGGTTCCTGAAGTCGTCGTAATTAAACGAGACGGAAGAAGAGAACCATTCATTTATGAGAAGGTTGTCATGTCCTGTATTAAGGCAGGTGCACCACCTGAGGTTGGTAGAAAAATAGCAACAAAGATACTGGCAAGACTAATAGTTGAAGATAGAAAGGAAGTCACAGCAAAGGAGCTCACAAGATGGATACTTGAGCTTCTACGACAGGAGAACGAGGAGTGGTACCATAACTGGATCATATTTGATAGAGCAGTCAAACGAAGAAGAACAGAAGAGGAGCTCAAAGAGCAGTAAATCTTGTGGCACCCAGCTTTGCAAGATAGGCAAGTTCTCTCTTCTCCTGAAGTCTAAGCGCCTCATTGATTATCTTCTCTATTATCGTTAAGACGCCTCTGAACCCTACGGCTGGTCTTGTGGAGATCGCGACTTCGTCAAATGACGGGAAGAACATTCTCACCAGTCCTACACCTAGCTTAAGTGCAAGTAATCTATCATACGTTGATCCAAATATTAAATCAATCTCAAGGTTCTCAAGCTCCTTCTCTAAATCATATCTGTCAGGTTCAACAAGTATCTTACATTTCCAACCACTAGAAAGTCTATCAATTACTAAGCTACTACATCTGGCACATATTAGTTCAATATTTAGACCAAGTTCTTTCTTCAGGAATTGTGCTAGAGAGAATACTCTTGAAGCTTCTCCAATAAGAGCTACATCAAGGTTCTTATAAACTCCATCTAAATATATTAGGAAGTCCTGAAGCACATCTTCAACATATTGTCTCTCCTTCTCGATGAAGTCCTCGTTTGGGTTTATTCCAAGTTCTTTGCAGACCGTGTGTATTAAGTTGAGAGTGTTCTCAATACCGTATGGATACGGTACGATGACATACGGAATATTGAACCTTCTCCTAAGCTCTTCTGCTAGTAGTACACCATCGCCGCCAAGTACCACGTTTAAGCTAGCTCTCGCGATCTTCCTGATGTCAGAGACACTACACCATGACAGGACAAGGTTAACTCTTACTCCATTTGCCTCAAGTATTCTCCTAATTTCCTCAAGATCAGCTCTCCAGTGAGGCTGATCAGGACGAAAGCCTATCACATTTACTAGATTCGGCTCCTGCTTTACCCCCGGCTCAGCAAGATCGGCAAGTTTCTGTAGTGCAAGTTCATAGAGTTGCTGTTCTCTCGTCTTGTAGCCATACGCCTCCAGGATTATTATAGGCACGTCAATGCCGTAGCGGTCCTTTGCTTCCTGTACAACTCCCTGAACATCATCACCCATGATGCCTACTGCA
>JAMOMD010000273.1 GCA_027068725.1 Thermoproteales archaeon
GGCAGTGTATCAGTACGTAGATACAATATTTAGGAACTTTCTTACGCACTCATCTTCTCTTCCTAAAACTGTGACTATACCATAAGTTTTCAATTTTTCAATATTAGACCTTACATAATCGACGTGTTCTGCACTTAAATTATCTAGTAGAGGCATTATCACTATCCTATATCTCGCTCTAGGAACCTTACACAACTTATCTAGTATTGACCTATAGTGCTCGAATGGAGAAGTTATATAGCACACAGTATTTATCTGCTTCTCAAATTCTTTTAACAGTTCTATAATATTATCGGCAGGTTTTCCTATTCTCACTCTGCTAATGTTAGTTAGCTCTATAGTAAATAGTGATACTAAACTTCTCAGTAGGTCAATATACTCTCTATCGTTTCCAGCTTTTAGAATATGTGCTCCAGCATTAGAGAACACTATCATTGTTACATGTATTCCCTGTCTAACAAGTGTGTAAGTCAACAATATTGCTGCAACAGCTATTCTATCTAAAATATCTTCACTTTTCGCATCTGCAAGATTTAGAATTACTATATCTGCACCTAGTCTAGGCTCCTCAAGTTCCTTGACGTGTAGCTGTCCTGTTCTTGCTGTGGCTTTCCAGTCTATTAACCTGAAGTCATCACCAGGCTCGTACTGTCTTGACTGAAGATACTCGAACCCTCTTCTGGAAGGCTTTGGAATAGTATACTCTCCCAGACCTGGCACTACGCCAGCGCCATGCAGGATAGCTCTCGCAATTATGTAAGTTCTCGGAGTTATAACTAACTCCTTGTCTACTGTCGCTATGAAGATCTTTCTGACTAATCTAGCAGGTCTAGTTAGCATTAATTTGACTCTACTTATCTTAACTGAGCCAGCATGTATGGCTCTAAGCACTATCCTTGCCTGTGCTGTATCTTCAAGTGTGCTCACGCTCTTTTCAATAAGTGTACAAGCTTCTTCTGGCTCGTAAAGTATTTCTATATCAACTTCATGTAATTCTCCTAAGTTTGCTAATTTTGAGAATAATGTAACTACCGTATCAGTGCCTAGAATAGCGCTTCTCTGGACGTCAATTATGAGGTCTGATAACTTGACTCTCCTTAGCTTTGAAATATCTTTCACAATTTGAGCAAATGTTAGTATTAGCAATATTCCAAATACTGCACCTACTCCAGATGCAACAACGGCGTAGTAGCACGTAAGTGCTATAAGAATTGTTAGAAGTGTTGCTCCTCTCCAGGTTAGTGTAATTTTCTCGCTAATCATTTTCTCTTTACTAGTGAGAATACGAGAATTATAATATACACGATTATTATTGGAATAATTACTAGTATGAGAACTTCTCTACACATGTTTAAGAAGTTTCCGAGAACTAGTCTTGTTCTTAATAAGAAATCTTTGTCGAGTGTTGGTACTGCAAGAATGATGTATGCTGTCTCTGGTCTTGTCTCGTTTAGCATAGATAGGATATATCTTCTGTTTGGTGCATTTTTGCTATTCATTAATTTGTTCACGAACATGTAGCATGTAGGTAGGATTATTACACGTGTACTACCTCTAGTACAGTAAGCTGCGACAGGTATGTTAAGT
>JAMOMD010000274.1 GCA_027068725.1 Thermoproteales archaeon
CTCGCTTCTGTCGCCTGTACCTGCGACAAGGAGGTTGTACTTGTTTGCATAGTAGTAGAGGAGGGTCATTCGTATTCTAGGTAGGAGGTTTCCTGCAGGTATTCGATCACTCTCATCAAAGTCAGGTATTGATGAGGCATAGGCATCACGTATCTTCGACACATCAATTATCCTGTACTGTATACCAAGCATCTCAGCAACCTTAATCGCATCCTCAACATCCTCCTTTGGAGTAGTCACATACGGCATTATCAGTCCAAGAACACGCTCCTTACCAAGCGCTCTAACACAGAGAAACGCAGTAACACTCGAATCAATACCACCACTAAGTCCAACGACTACGCCCTTGCATCCACTTTCCTCAACTTTCTCACGAATGAAATTGCAGATAGTCTCTGTGACATACTCAAAGTTCAGGTTAATCAACTTCTCAATAGTGATCGGCATGACTATACGCTAATCAGCAAGAATAAAAACGCTAACCTGACAAGAAGACGAAAAATCAGTCCCGACCATTGTCATCATGCCGATTCCTTACACTCAGAGCTGTAGACCATCATCATTGATACACCCTCTATGTACCGTGCTCGTATTCCCTAGATTAAGTAGTTGGGATAGACCACGTCACATAGCACATATTTAATCACTAACTCTTACTTCAAAAGTCACCATCTAGACGATATCGTTGCAGAGTCCAAGCACTTTAAATGTTGTAATATAAGGCGGAAGACCATTTGAACAGGAAGAAAAAGATTGAGAAAAAGATTGTCAGGAAGAGGTTTTGAGAAGAGGGCTAGGAAGGGAGTTACCACGAGGTTGCCAGTGTTAGGACAATGGTACGTACTTGATCTCGACTATGGTCGTTGCAGTACTGTTTGTGCATGTCCATGTGTATGGATCGCAGATTGTGAGTATTTTGGGTGGGTTAGCGCTTCCTAGTATTGATACTGATGCTTGCATTGAGCAGTAGTATGCTGGGACTACTGCTGCTACTAGTATGCCATGTAGTTTGACTCTTATCGTCTTCTGTTCCTGTAATGCATCAATCTTGTCGGTAATTGTTGTTATTGTCTTGTTAAACAATGGCTTAACAACATAACATCCCGCAAACGTACCATTCACATATAGACAAACCCTATCTGCAACAACCTTACCACCATAAAACACTGGGTACCTATAGACAACGTATACACCAGATACGTTGAAAGGAATAGAAACGAATGAGCAGTAGAGGTCTACTGCTGGATTAACTCCCTTATGTGGTACTTTTACAATGACTTTGAACGGCTTATCAGGACTAACAGCAGGCACGTAACTAACTACGGCTCCCGGCATTAGCGTTATGTTGTACAGTACATTTGGCTTAATCGTAAGACCATAGTAACCACTTGCGGTTATTTGCAGTACCCCGCCCCAAGGTATGCCAAGTGCATTAGCTACTCGTCTAACTATGCCAAAATGCCACAAAACAACTACCAACACAGCCACAACAAGTATCGTCGCTAGAATCTTTCCACGAGACACATCTAGTACCTGCTTAGCACGTCCTCAAGTTCCTTTGGCTAAAAAGCGAAGATCACT
>JAMOMD010000275.1 GCA_027068725.1 Thermoproteales archaeon
ATATTTTGCAGTTTCGCTCACGATCTGCAACATTCCTGTTAGTCCTCCTCTCCATATTAGATCGACGATCAGCTTAAGCTCGTGCAGAACTTCGAAGTAGCAGACCTCTGGCTGATAGCCAAGCTCTACGAGTACTTCAAATGCTTTCTTTATTAGTTCCATTACGCCACCAACGAGGACACACTGCTCGCCTATTAGGTCAGTCTCAGTCTCCTCTTTGAAGCTCGATAGTATGACTCCAGCACGTGTGAAGCCGTTTGCTTTAGCTATTGCAAGTGCGTACTCTAATGCGCGTCCTGAGGCGTCTTGATGGACAGCAACAAGTGCAGGTACGCCAAATCCCTTTAGGTACATCTCGCGAACGGCTGAGCCAGGACCCTTAGGTGCTACTAGTATTACGTCAACAAAGGGAGGTGGCTTAATTAGACCAAAGTGTATGCAGAAGCCGTGTGCAAAACATATGACCTGACCTTGACGTAGGTTTGGTTCTATTTTCTCTTTCCACACCTTAGGCTGCACCATGTCTGGTATCATCATTATCAGGACATCTGCCCTCTTGGTGGCCTCATCTATCTCATATACTTCGAAGCCCTCGCTTTTTGCAACATCCCAGCTCTTTCCTTCTCTTCTAAGTCCAACAATGACTCGTAGACCACTATCCCGCATGTTGTATGCCCATGCTCTACCCTGAGAACCGTATCCAATCACGGCTATTGTCTTATCTTTCAGTATGTCGAGATTTGCATCAGGGTCACGGAATATTTTTGCACACATCGTGTGCAGAATATTGTGAAAGTATTAAAGTTGTACTTGTGTAAAATTCCTTAGAAAAGTGAAGTTACTATAATGATAAAAGGCTACAGAAGCAAATATAAAAAGTAATCTACTCGCCTCGAGGCTCTATACTCAGCTCCTGAACCTCGTACAGTGTACTTAGCTTATTCACAAGCCACGCAATCTCGCTAGTATCTACCGAAATCTCTGCATGTACGACACCGTTGCCTAATCGGAACTTTAGCTCTCTAACTTCTGCCTTCGTCTTGCACTTTCTTAGCGTTGTTACTAGTCTAGCAATTGTGTCTAGGTCGCCGATTAGTTCCATGTGTAGAATGTACTGGGCGGTCATGATTACTCACCTGTGTAGACCATGCTTATCTTCAGGTCGCCGGGCAGCATGGTTTCAGTTAGCCACTTTCCAGGCAGTACCCATGGTTTCACTAACTCGAACTCTCTGTCAATAGTCACGTCCACCAGCAGTGGTGTACCTGCCTCAATGGCTCTCTTGACACTAATCTTCAGCTCATCGTAGCTCTCTGGACGCACACCCTCTATTCCAAATGCCTCAGCCAGCTTCACAAAGTCAGGATTTCTTTCGAAGTCTACTGCTATTATTCTTCCACTATACATTACTCGCTGCCACTGTCTAACCATCTGTAGTGCACGATTGTCAAACACGACTATGACTATGCCAAGGTTCCACTCTCTCACAACTGCAAGATTCTGACAAGTCATTAGCAGGCTACCGTCTCCATCTATGTCAATCACAGGTACTTCGGGTCTTGCGAACTTCGCGCCTATTGCTGCTGGTAGACCAAAGCCCATGGTTCCTAGTCCTGCACTTGTGATGAATGTTCCTGGTCTCAGAACTTTCCAATGAATTTCACACCACATCTGATGAGCTCCAACTCCTGTTGTGACGATTGCATCTGGCGGAACTACTTCTCTCAAAGTCTTCAAGACTCTCCATGGTGCAAATCCCGGATGTGAGTCGGCGTACTTCTCTACGTACTCTTCGAAGGTCTTCCTGATGGTCTTGAGCCACTTGATGAACTTCTCATCACGCATTAGAGCACTAGGTATGTACTTCAGGAATCGCTCTACAACGTCTTTAACATCGCCAACAATCTCAACGTCAGGCTTGACGTTCTTACCTAGCTCACTCGGATCTATATCAACATGTATTATCTTTCTTCCCTTCCTAAACTCGGAGTAGTTACATATTGTTCTATCGGAGAATCTCGTTCCTAGAGCAATGACGAGGTCAGAGTTTGCTAATGCAGCATTTGCTTCAGGTCTACCATGCATGCCGGCCACGCCCATGACTAGCGGGTGATCACTCGGCACGGCATTCTTTCCTGGTAGAGTCGTGACAATTGGTGCTCCAATCATCTCAGCTAACTTCAGGACTTCCTGTGTAGCACCGCTCCAGTAGACTCCACCTCCAACAAGTATTACAGGTCTTCTTGCCTCAACTATTAGCTTGACTGCTTGCAGTATCTTTCCCTCATCTACAGGTGGCTTAGATGGTCTAGCTAGGCCAGGCACGTAGAAGTCTGTCTCTTCCTTAACCTCGGCAGTCTGTGCATCTCTTGGAAAGTCTATCAGGACGGGGCCCGGTCTTCCGTGGACAGCTATCTTATAGGCAGCCTTGAATATTGACCCAGCCTTAGAGGCGTCTCGTATAACAATGTTGAACTTCGTAACAGCATACGTTGAACCTACCATATCAGTTTCCTGAAATGCATCCTTGCCAAACATTGATAGTGGGACTTGACCTGTCACTGCTACGACAGGTGATGAGTCCATGTACGCGTTTGCAAGTCCAGTGAACAGGTTCGTAGCACCTGGTCCTGACGTGACGATCGTCACGCCCGGCCTCTTTGTTACTCTTCCATAGGCATCTGCGGCATGTATTGCACCTTGCTCATGTCTGAACAGGACTATCCTTATTCTATCCTTGACGTCGTACAGCGCATCGTAGACTGGCAGTATTGCACCACCAGGTATTCCAAACACTACATCCACGCCACACTCTAGCATTGCCTTGACTAGACACTGTGCGCCATTCATGGTCTCACACCTTGTGCAGTCCTTTCTTTCCTGAAGCAGTGACTTGTTTTGAGAAGCAGTATCTTACTGTTTGTCTTTGTTCTAGCTCTGCTAAAGGTTTCTGATTTAGTCTGGGGTTTGTGTTCAGATCCGACCTTCTGTGACCTGTACAGGGCAGAGAAGACTCATCCCGATCACCGATGCACTACTGTGGTGACTTTAAATGCATTTCTCTGAGCTAATGCTTATAAGTAGACCTGAGCCTCAGCACGAGGGATCTATATTGCTCAGCAGGTAACATCAAAGTGCACCAAGTACGTTAGGATCCTAGACACGACACTACGTGATGGTGAGCAGACTCCAGGACTTGCACTTCGACCTGAAGATAAGCTAAGAATAGCACTACTACTGCAGGAGCTTGGTGTTGACTCCATAGAAGCAGGCTTTCCCGCGGTAAGCGAGGGCGAGTACAGAGCAGTCAAGATAATTGCTCACGAGATATCAACTTCGGAAGTTGTTGCATTATGCAGATGCTCTAGACAGGACATCGATAGAGCGATTGACGCAGACGTCGACGCGGTTCACCTATTTATAGCAACATCAGACATACACCTGAAGTACAAGTTGAAGATTAGCAGAGAAGAAGCACTCAGGAGAGCTATAGAGTCTGTAGAGTACGCAAAGGCTCACGGGCTGACCGTAGAGTTCAGTGCTGAAGACTCAACGAGAACCGAGTGGCCCTGGCTTGCCAAGTTCTTTCAAGAAGTTGTTAATGCAGGTGCCGACAGGATAGACATAGCTGACACAGTCGGTGTCATGTGGCCGAGCAAGATGGCAGAACTTGTACGCTACATAAGACAGAACGTAAAAGGAAACTACGTACTCAGTGTTCACTGTCATAATGATTTTGGAATGGCAACAGCAAACACCATAGCTGGAATAGAGGCAGGAGCAGACCAGGCCCACGTGACAGTTGCAGGACTTGGTGAGCGTGCTGGTAATGCACCTCTTGAGGAAGTTGTACTAGCAATACACTTCCTGTTAGGCTACTGCACTCGCATAAGACTAGACAAGATAAAGTATGTCTGCGATAAGGTTCTTGAAATAACAAGGTTCCCAATAGCACCCAACAAGCCAATAATAGGAATAAACGCGTTTAGTCACGAGTCAGGTATCCATGTTCATGGAATAATAGAGAACCCACAAACCTACGAGCCTATACCACCTGAAATTATAGGAGCCTCGCGAAGAATAGTATTAGGAAAGCATAGTGGCAGGCATGCCGTCGAGTACGTTCTTAGAAGACTAGGATACAATCCTGACCCAAAGATTGTCGATCATGTACTGAGAAGGATAAAGGAGCTTGGAGATCAGGGAAAGGAAGTAACAGAGGATGATGTTAGGAAAATCGTGGAAGAACTTGTAAATAAATGCGATGTTTCAAAACTCACATGATAGCAAAGGATTTTCGCAATCTCCTAAGTACGTGGGTTAAAGATCCAAATCTTAGAAACAATATACTTGTAATAGCGTCGGAATGTATAGCACGAGAAGAGAACTTTCTAAGATACATACAATCAACATACAGTAATAGTGCTGTCCTAACTCTAGCGTGTCCTGAAAAGGAACGCGATACCTATCATGGAAAGATTGCAGCTATAATAAAATGTGCATGCCCAAGAGAAATACACGTAATTACGCGAGAAGGAAGTCCTCACTGCTTTCTACTACATTCTGCAGTTAATGAAGCAGTTTTTCTAACAGGTTCTACAATACAACATAAACATTTTGTATATTTCAATGGTAGGGTAATTGAGATAGATGCCGATGCCGTTCGTGTAGCCCGTTATCTGCATATTGTTAATGAGTTAATAAGGAAAGTTCCCGATATTGTTAAGATATTGGAAGGTGTTAGTCTCGAGAAGAGACTTACAAAATAGTTTAGAAAATTGTTAAAAATGAACTATAGTGGATACCAGCAGGCAACAAAGTGTTCACCATCTATCCTTTTTAATGGTGGTCTCTCCTTCTCGCACTTTTCTTTAGCATATATGCATCTTGGATAGAATGGACAGCCTTTTGGAATGTTTAGAGGATTAGGTGGTACATCGCCCTTTATTGGAATGTCGTCTAGGGAGCCTGTTCCATCTACTGAGGGAACAGCTGCTAGAAGAGCCTTGGTGTATGGGTGAGCTGGCTCAAATACAACGTCATCAGAGGGCCCTATTTCTACTAGAAATCCTAGATAGAGTACGCCTATTCTATCTCCTACGTATCTTGCTGTTGCAAGATCGTGAGTTATGTATAAGTACGTTAAATTAAACTTCTCTCTAAGCTCCATCATGAGATTCAATATGTCGGCTCTAATAGAGACATCGAGCATTGATATTGGTTCGTCAGCAATGACTAGTTTAGGTCTGAGAATTAGGGCACGTGCAATTGCAACACGCTGTCTCTGACCACCACTAAGTTCGTGAGGATACTTCTCCATGAATTCTTCGGCTGGTATTAGCTGTACTTGCTCTAGAATTTCCTTAACTAGCTTATACATCTCTTGTTTTGATTTGCATACTTTGTGTATCATTAACGGTTCCATGAGAATTTCCTTTATCTTAAGTCCAGGATTGAGCGACTCGTACGGGTCTTGAAATATTACTTGAATATATCTTCTATATTTATTAAACTCTTTTTCGGGTAATTTAGCAATGTTGACCTCGTTATCATCTAAGCGCAGATAAATGTCGCCACTTGTTATTGGTACAAGTCTTGCAATTGCTTTACCAAGCGTTGTTTTTCCACAGCCGCTCTCTCCAACTAGAGAAAATACTTCTCCTTTCCTGATTGTTAGTGTTACATCATTTACGGCCTTTATGTACTGTCTGCTCCTCTTGAGTATCTGTATAAGACTTCTAGCAAGAGGGTACCAGACGCGTAGTCGCACTACCTTAAGTAGCGCGTTTCTATCATTTAGACAGTAGTTCAAGTACTCCTCACTTAGTGGAGCTAGTACTTCCTGCGCCATCATCTCACCATGTGACAGGCCACGTACCTTCCCTTCTCGACCTCCACTAGAGGTGGTTCTTCTTTCTTACATTTCTCTGTTGCGTACGGACAGCGTGGGTGGAATCTACATCCAGGCGGTGGATTTCTCAGGTCTGGAGGTAAACCAGGTATCCCTCTGAGTTTCCTTCTCTCACCGTATATTCTCGGAATGGACTCCAGCAACGCCTTAGTGTAGGGATGCAAGGGTTCCTTGAACACCTTCTCCATGGGCCCGTATTCAACAATTTTTCCCGCATACATGACAGCAATCTCGTCAGCAACCTGCGCAACTAGCGATAGGTCATGCGTGATGAACACGAGCCCAAACCTGAACTCATGCTGTAGTCTTTTAAGTAGTTTTATTACCTGTGCCTGCGTTATGACGTCTAGAGCTGTAGTGGGCTCATCTGCAATTAAGACTCTTGGTCTGACAGCTAGCGCCATCGCGATAATGACTCTCTGTCTCTGTCCGCCACTAAGCTCGTGAGGATATGCCGAAAGTCTTGAAGGATCAATATTGACAAGTCTTAGAAGCTCAGCAGCTCTCTTAATTGCCTCTTCTTTGCTAATGTCCTCATGTAGAAGAATTGCCTCAA
>JAMOMD010000276.1 GCA_027068725.1 Thermoproteales archaeon
CATTGAACCTTGTGGTATTAGTGCGATATGTTTCCACCTTATCTGCGTCCTGAGGACATTTTCAGGAAGCTTTACTATATCAACAAAGTCCTTGTTTATCCTAATCTCTATCTTTCCTTCGACAATTTTCGCATTCTTAGGCAAGAGTCTGATAAGCGTAGTTGCGAGACTAGACTTGCCAGACCCACTTTCACCAACAATGCCTAGTGTTCTACCCTCATAAACTGTGAAGCTGACACCATCTACTGCTCTTACAATGCCTCTATCAGTGTAGTAGTACATTCTGAGATTAGTAACACGAAGAACTTCCGACATGGTAACTTAGCCAAAGGTGCGTATACGTGGATTTATCACCTCTTCTAGTCCTCTGCCAATGAACATGAATGCTAAACACGTAATTCCAATCATTATGCCTGCAGGTATCCACATCCACCAGTTACCATAGAGTGAGTACTGCTCAGCTGCCTCAAGCATTCTTCCCCATGATGGATATGCTGGGTTACTAAGTCCTAGGAAGGCGAGAGCTGCCTCTGTCAATATTGCAGACGGTATAAAGAGCACCGTCCTAATCAGGACGTACGGCAACACATGAGGTATTATGTGCCTAAACATTATTCTTCTCTCTGGTGTGCCTAACGCCCACTCTGCCTCAATGAATGCACATGCAGCAGTCTGCTGAGCTATGACATGGACTATTCTCGCCATGCCACCCCAGCCTAGCAGACCTATCAGGATCGCAGTCTCGAGCGGCGATGGTTTACCATAAATTATGCTGACAAGAATTAGCAGTATTAGAAATGGGAAGTTTATAACGATATCATATGCAAAATTCAGCGATTCACTTACAAAGAGTTTTGCTAACTTGTTAAATATCCTTCCTCTATAGCCATAGTACCCGCTAATTATTCCTAGCAACGTCCCTATGGCAGTTGCTATCAATGCAGCAACAATACCAACCATGAGCGATATTGGTGCACCCCACACAATGCCAGCCCACACATCACGACCATACATGTCAGTACCAAGCAGACCATAGACCTGACTCTTGACTATAACACGCATTCCAAGACATTTTGCAGATCCTGTATCAACAACAAACCTGTAGACACCATGTCCTCCCTCCTTAAACAGTGCTATCATTGCTGATAGACCCCTAGCTCCAAATACGGTTAGTGTGTACACTCCATGCGAGGCTGACAGTATGACTTGTGAGGACGAGGTTGAGACCATGTCTAGTAGTATCTTCTTGCCATTTGGCAATATGACGTACAGCTGAGCAACAGAGAACTGAGGCGTCTTATTAACAATGAACTCGATGTCCTGCGGAGGTTCGTCATATGTATAATTTACAATGAATACGCACACGTTTGTTCCATTTCCCGAAAT
>JAMOMD010000277.1 GCA_027068725.1 Thermoproteales archaeon
CAGAGGGTAAAAACCCATGGTTCCTTAGATATTCTTCGAGAGCTCCTTGATTATCTCTTCAGCCTGCCCCACTAGTTTCTTTGCCTGACTGACAAGCTGCATGGCCGTGGTTACATCGTCATGCTTAAGCTTCTCCTCCGCCTGGTTCAGCATCGCTGTAGCGTTTCCTAGTAGCTGGTAGGCCTGTTCTATCATCTTGAGGGCTGTCTCGTTCTTCTCCCTCTCAGCCTTAGCCTTCAGTACTGATAACGTCTTGTTGTCTATGCTGATCCTTGTCTTCAGCTCTTTTATCTCGATCTCAAGCTGTGCCTTCGCCTTTTCCTTAGCAGCTTTTATCAGTGCTTCTGCCTCGTTGACGAGTACTTTGGCCTCCATTATCTTTGCCTTGGCCTCGCCGACACATATTATGGCGTCTATGGTCTTGTTCTCCTTTAGCATCTTCTCTGCTTCATCCAGTAGTCTTGACGCGTTGACTAGTAGTTGTCTTGACTGGTTCAGGAGCTTCATCGCTTCTGTCACGTTGAGCTTCTCCGCGTCACTGTATAGCTTATCTATCTTAGTCATTGTCTGGTTGATGTCTTTCCTCATATCACTGATCGTCTGCTCTAGGTCTTTCTTGACCTTCTCCATTATCTCTTGTATCATCTTCTCAATATCCTTCATCTTGTCCTCGATCTTCTTGATCATGTTCTTGACCATGCTTATTATCTTAGCCGCCTCGGTGACGTTGCCCTGCTGGAGGGTCTTGTTCGCCTCTTCCACCATCTGCATTGCCTGTTGTAGTGTCTGGTTGAGCATCTCTATGATCTTCTCAGCCTGTGTGGCGTTGAGCTTCTGTGCTGTCTCAAGCATTTTGGCCAGTGTCTTATTGTATTGTCTGATTACCTGTATTGTCTGGTTGATCTCTTTCTCGAGGTTGATCTTTACCGTCTTGACTGTCTCAATTACTCCTTCAGCCGTGGTTATAGTTATGTTGACCTGGACTATGATCGAGTCTATCTTGTTCATTATCTCTAGTGCAACTGTTACGTTGACCTGTCCGCTCGCAGCCATTTTCTCTAGTTCTTTGTAGAGCTTCATGGCTTCTTCGAGCATCTTGTCTGCCTGGATCGTCATGTTTACCGCGTCGCTGCAACCACACTTCTTTGCTTCCTGCATTACTTTTTCGAGCTTCTCCTGGGTCTCCATTATCCTTGCCTTTATCTCTTTGAGTTTCTCCATGATGTCTTCAGCCATGTACTTGGAGGCGTTCTTGGTTATCATTCCCCATGCTTCGCGGAGCATGGTCTTTATCTCGGCCATGACGCGTAGTGCTCCTGTTAGGTTGCCGTTCTTTATCATTTCCTCGGCTTGTACTGTGAGGTTTAGCATTAGCTTGTACTTCTTCATTGTCTCGTTGACTAGTTCTAGTAGCTTGGTATTGTTTGTCTTGATGGCTTGTTGTCTCAGCTTCTCAAGTGTCTGGTTGAGGCTTCTGAGCCTCGCCTTTATCTCTTGTAGTGTGGCATTAACGGTTTTCTCTAGCATTGACTTGACCGTGGTCGTGTTGGTTGTCACGTTGGTTTCTACATATACTT
>JAMOMD010000278.1 GCA_027068725.1 Thermoproteales archaeon
CTATTGTACTCTCTTCCCATCTAGGTCTATGAATGTCCTCAAGCACAAATTTTGCAAGTCTCCTATGGTCTGGCTCAATGCCAAGTAGCTTGCAGACCTTCTCAAGCTTCTCTCTGCCCCTGATCTCGCTTGCTGACAGTAGAGCACGTGCAGTATTTTCACACACATGTACGTAACATGCTACACCTGCTGCAACATGACGCAGCAGATTCTTCGCAACTACCTGATGGACGTTGAGTCCACAGACACCGTAGGGATACTTCTCGCTTAGTATACAGGGACCCTCAGAACAGACGTTGCAGCACACTCCTTCTCGACCAATTTTGCACTGTGTAACCTTCAGTCTTCTAGTATGTGGAGTATCTATTCCCTTCTGTTCGGCTTCCTCAACAAGTCTTTTGATATCCTCATTAGCTATTTCCACATGTGGCATGTCTTTGTTTTTGCTTTCTGATTTTTCAATTTTAACCCCTAAACAACATGGTTCGGAATCCTAACCGACCTACATGAATTATCGAACTTCACTAATTAGGTTAATGATCCTACGCACAAGCTCTTCAACACTTAGATGCTCTATGTCGTCTCTCCCAAGCACTAGAACAGGATGATCATTTCTGGCTACGACTATCTGAGGAAGCCTAACTAGACCATTCTCAATTTTCAGAAACTTCAAATCACCAAGACTTGGCACGTCACGAACATCAACTTCTACTCTAAGACTTCTCAGTCTTGAGACAATTTCGAAACACTTAGATGCAAGTAGTTCCCACTCAGGGCAGAATGCTATAACTCTCACTTAGCGCGATGATAAGCTAAGATTTTAAACCTAGACTAGTCCAACCTCGTGAGCGAGCATGGAGTACGTATATGCAGCACTGCTACTCCACTATGGTAAGCAGCCAATAACTGAGGAGAACATAGTGAAGGTACTTCAAGCTGCAGGTATTGCACCTGACGAGATCAAGGTTAAGGCACTAGTAGCAGCTCTGAAGGAGGTTAACATTGAGGAGGCAATAAAGACAGCAGTAGCACTGCCAGTTGCTGCTGCACCAGTAGCTGCAGCACCTGCAGCTGCCCCAGCTGCGGCTGAGGCTAAGCCTGCTGCTGAGGCAAAGCCAGCAGAAGAGAAGAAGGAGGAGAAGAAAGAGGAGGGACCAAGCGAGGAGGAGATTGCAGCAGGACTCGCAGGACTATTCGGCTAAGTACGCTTGTCCTGTCTTCCCAATTTGCTACCTCAAAATTAATTGTCGGTACGTTGTTCTTTTCTTCCTTCATAACGTAGCAGAGTGACAGCGCTCTCACTTTCCTGAGTAGCATATTGCCAGAGTAACTGTTTATGAACTAGCACGTACTTTGCCTTAATAGGCGTCAGGTATGGAGAAGATGCTTGAGACAGAGCTGTTTCGTAGACGTGGGTTCAGGAGGTACAGATGCAAAGTGTGTGGTCACTATTTCTGGTCACTTGTTGAGCGTGATGTATGCTGTGATGCACCATGCATGCCCTATAGCTTCATTGGAGAGAGAATATGCAAAACTGTTCCAGCATCACTATCCGAGCTTAGAGAGCGATACTTACGATTTTTCGAGAGGCATGGACATGCGCGTGTCAGGAAGTATCCTGTTGTTGCAGCAAGATGGAGACAGGACGTGTATCTAGTCGGTGCTTCAATATACGTGTTCCAGCCATGGGTTACTGAGGGCATAGTTCCACCACCAGCTAATCCACTCGTGATCTCCCAGCCCTGTATTAGATTGACAGACGTTGACATTGTTGGAAGAAGTGGACGACACTTAACAGGATTCGAGATGATGGCTCATCACGCATTCAACTATCCTGACAGGCACGTGTACTGGATTGACGAGACTGTGGAGCTTGCGCATGAGTTCTTCACAAAAGAGCTAGGAATACCTGAAGAAGAGATAGTTTACAAGGAATCAACCTGGTCTGGTGGAGGAAACGCAGGAGAGTGCTTCGAAGTACTAGTCAGAGGACTCGAGGTTGCGACACTAGTCTTCATGCACTACAAGGTCACTCCTGATGGAAAGCTCGAGGAGATGCCCATGAAGATAGTTGACACAGGTTATGGACTTGAGAGAATATACTGGCTCTGCACAGGAAAACCAAATGTCTACGAGGCGACATTTGACAAGATACTAACTGAACTTCGTAAACTTGTTGGTTTTGAAAAACCTGACGATAGATTACTTGCAAAATTAGCAATTACGATGTCTCAGATGTCAAGTGAGGAACTTTCAAGACCTGACATATATACGATACTTGCAGACAAACTAAGTCTCGAACCTGTACAATTGAGAAATATTATGTTACAACAAGAATTTCTGTACATTGTTGCTGATCACACAAGATCTCTAGCATGGATGATATATGATGGTGTGCTTCCATCAAATTCTGGAATTGGATATCTTGCAAGACTTCTACTGAGAAGAATGTTAAAGTACGTACATCTTCTAAATATTGAAATACCATTATCTGAGCTATGTTCTAAGTGTGCTAAGTTCCTAGTTGATGAGTATCCTGAGCTTAAGGAGATCTATAATACATTGATAGAAATATCTGACATGGAGGAGAAGAAGTTTAGAGAAACGTTGAATACTGCTAAGAGTCAAATTATGAAGATTGTCAAGAAGGGCAAGAAGTCTGTCCTATCGGCCGATGATTTAGTAATGTTATATGATGCTTATGGTGTTCCTCCAGAGATTGTTGAACAAATTTGTAAAGAACTTAATATAGGCGTGGAGATTCCGCAGAATTTCTATGCGCTGCTGGTAGAGAAGAAGCAGAGAGAGGCTGCGGCTCAGGAAGGTGAAGGTGAGAGAGGAAGGAAGCCTATAACTATTGATGATGTTAGAGGTATCGCGAAGACGCAGGAAATATTCTACGAGGATCCCTATGCTAGAGAGTTTAGAGCAAGAGTACTGAAAGTATTTGAGAGAGATAGTAAGAAGTACATAGTTCTTGATAGGACAGCATTCTATCCTGAGGGTGGAGGTCAGCCTAGTGATACTGGTAGAATAATCACAGAGAGAGGAGCTGAGTGCAAGGTTGTCTACGTGTTTAAGGTAGGTAATGTAATTGTACATGAGGCTGAGTGCAGGGGAGACGTTCAGGAAGGGGAGGAAGTTCTAGGTCTCGTTGACTGGGATAGAAGATACTCTCTAATGAAGATGCATACTGGTACGCACATACTGCTTCAGGCAATTAGGAGAGTTCTTGGTGCGCACATATGGCAGGCTGGAGTTCAGAAGGATATACCATATAGTAGATTAGACGTTACACATTACAAAGTTCCAAGCGATGAAGAGATCAGGAAGATTGAGGAGCTTGCAAATAAGATAATTGAGAGTGACTTACCTGTCGAGACCGAGTTCCTGATTAGGACTGAGGCAGAGGCTAAGTATGGTGTCAGAATATATCAGGGCGGATTCATACCATCTCCAACTCTTAGAATAGTGAAGATCGTCGAGCCTACGGGCGAGATATATGATGTACAGGCATGTGCTGGAACACATGTCAAGAAGACTAGTGAAGTCGGAATAATCAAGATCGTTGGTGTTGAGAAACTTCAGGAAGGTGTCATAAGGTTCCTCTTCACGACCAGTAGACACGTGCTCGAGTACTTGACCCTGCTGGAGAGGTCTCTGCAAGATACTGCACGTGTGCTTGGCTGTTCTGTCTCTGAGGTTCCTGATAAGGTTAGAAAGCTCGTGGATTCTCTTAAGGAGACTGAGAGCTATGTTAGGAGACTTGAGAAATTGGTTTCAAGTTTCTTAATGGAGCAAGTTAGTAAGAATATTGTCAACGTTCGCGATATAGCAATATCATTCATAACGGTAGAAGACGTTAGTGACAGGTTAGTACAAGATGTTGCAAGAATGTTCACTAAAGAGAGCAAGAGGATACTCGTTGTAATGAACAAGCGTGGTGATACAGGACTTGAAGTGAAAATGTTCACAAGTAGCGACATTGCGAAACTGTTGTCACTTAGAGACATCGTTCGAGAGATATGTAGCAACATTGAAGAGTGTCGTGGAGGTGGAGGAGGCACGTTCGCACAAATGAATATACGTGCTAAAGTCAATTTAGATGAGATTAAGCATAGAATACTTGAAACTATAAGGTCGCACGTGGGCTAGCTCAATCTTTTCATGTTTTAGCTATTCTGCATTATGTGTACATGCTGTCCACGTATTTACATAATTTCAAGGTGTTTGTGTAATACCTGTAGCATAGAGGTTTCAAGGTAAGAAAATTCCATTACTATTCGGCTACCACTATCTTAATAGAAAGCTTTATGAAACCTTATCAGAGGACAAATTCCGATGAGACCAACACTCTGTGAGAAGATAGACAAGGCTCTCGGAGGAAAATTTGCAAAACTTAAGAGACTAGTACTAGCAACTCTGCTACAAGAGGGTAGACCACTCACAATGAAAGAGCTAGCAGAGAAGACAGGCAAAGGCTACTCATACATAGTTACAGTAGTTAGTGAACTTGTTAATGCAGGTATTCTAAAGAAGGAGGAGGATCCAGAAGACAGAAGAAGAGTACTCGTCTGGTTCAGTGATAACATAGTAATTGAGGATGTAAAGAAGTGCCTAGTCAAGATACTTGAGCAGTTTGAGAGAGAGCGTAAGAAAGAGGAGGAGAAGGTTGCACTCCCACCTGAGGTCAGGAAGATGTATGAAGAAGTTATTAACTACGTAATGAACAATGTTGCAGGAGTAGAGCTAAGCTTTGAAGTATATTCTGAGACAGGAGAGCGAGTGAGAAAGAGTGTACCACTAACAATTAGCGAGATTAAGCTACTGTTCGAGAAGATATTCGAAATACCAAAGCTCAGAGAGAGAATACTAAGAGAGCTGAAGATCGGTGAAAAAGCATCAGCTGAAGCACAGGCTGCACAGGCATCACAGGCACAGTAACATAAAAGTCGTTAAACGGTACCCGACTCAAAATAGAAGTATAGAAAGTTAGAAATTGTTAATCTAACTTTTCAAGTTTCGATTTTTGTTATTTTTGGACCTTTTGATGGTCTTGTTATAAAATACTCTCCTTCATAACCTTCCTGTCTTATAGCTTCTAGCATTGATTTTCCAATGTTTTCAGCATCCCTGTCCGATAGTTCTTCTCTATCATAGATAGCTATCATGCTTGGACCAGCGCCACTTATTGTTACAGCAAGTGCTCCTGAGCTTATTGCTGCTTTTCTTATTTTTTCGTAAGCTGGTATTAGTTTTGCTCTTGCTGGCTCGACTATAGAATCTCCATCCTGTATTCCTTTTGCTATTAATTTCACGTTCTTGAGTGCAAATCCTAGAACTACATAAGATGCGTGACCAACGTTATGTACAACATTTGATAATGGAACTTGTTGAGGTAGTACAGATCTTGCATATCTAGTCTTATCTTCGGGAAGCGGTACATCAGGTACTAGCAGTACAATTCCTAGATTATCAGGTGGGTCTAGCCTCACTAGATCAAGCGGATTATATCTTCGAATAATTATGAATCCGCCGAGAAGTGATGGAGCAACATTATCTGCGTGTCTAGAACCTGTCACAAGTTCTTCTCCTACTGCTGCTAGTTCCACTATTTTTGTTGGTTCTAGGTTTATGCCTGCTAGTGTAGTTAATGCGAGTGTGATTGCTGCAGCACTTGCTCCACTACTTCCAAGACCACTTCTTGGTTTGACATTCTTGTCTAAGGTAATCCTGACCTTCAGGTTAAGTCCAAGCTCTTTCATTATTGTTAGTGCAAGCTTGTATACGAGATTGTTCTCTCCTTGAGGAACCTTGTCTGCGTAGCGTCCTACTATCCTGAACTCTGCTATGGTAGGCTCCGAGGCCTCTTCAACAACCTCAACCTCGACAGCATCGTACGCAACATCTAGCGCAAGACCAAACACGTCAAATCCAGGTCCTAGATTTGCTGAAGATGCTGGACATTCTACTCTGACAAGTCTGTACATTAGCATAAGTTTTCGATGACTAATCTTTGAGAAGTAAGTCTTATGCTCAGTCTAGGAATGTAGAAAATGCCGAATGATGAGGGGTAGCAACGCAGATGGATGACGAGCCTAAGTGACGCTGATTTTTGATATTTTGTTGATGTTAGAATCCTAGCTCTTCTAGCTTCTCTATGTCTTCTTTCAGGTACTTCTTTAGCTCAGGTACCTCGTTCTTCTCGTATTTGTGCACTACGTCAGCCTTGTCAGGCTGGAAGTCCCATGGTACAATTATCACGTAGTCGCCTACCCTAAGCCAGAGTCTTCTCCTGTACTTTCCAGGTATTCTAGCTATCCTGACCTTGCCGTCAGGACAGATCACTCTCACTCTATCATCGCCAAGGAGCTCGATGACCTTTGCAATCATCTCGCCCTCACCTGGTAGTCTGATCTTTGCCTCGCTTGCCATCGTCTCTACTTTGGGCACGTTCACTATTAAACCTTTGACTTCTCTGCTGAGATCATGACCATCCTAAGCTACGGAGCTTCTCAACTACTCTCGATAGAACATCCTCTTTCAGAACTATGACATGTATGTCCAGTCCCTGACCGAGCTCCTCAAATGCCTTAGCCATAGATGCTATCGAGTCCTCTGGACTTACGCCGCCTACTCCCGCTCCCATTAGGGGAAAGGCTATTGACTTTATTCCAAGCCTCCTAGCCTCCTCAAGTGCTGCACGTGTTGCTGCATACACCTTCTCAGGACTTGACGGACTTGCAGGCTCTTCTACAGTTGGTGCATGAATCACATAGCGACACTTCAACTTTCCTGCTCCTGTAGTCACTGCCTTACCAATAGGTACAGGAGCATACTTGAGAGCCTCCCTCTCTATCTCCTCACCACCCTTCCTCTTTATAGCGCCAGCAACTCCACCACCCATCAGGAGACGCGTATTTGCAGGATTGACTATGGCATCTCCCGAGAACTCGGTAAGATCACCAACCTCTACAATGATTTTCACATTACCTTTGCGAAGCTCAACCCTAGTCATCACGTACATTAATATGCGCCAAATTTTGATGCATTATCACTAAATGCTCACTCTTTCAGAAACTCATTCGCAAGCTCTGAACGTACGTACACATTATCTCTAATGAGCACGTACCCGAGTCTATTCAATATTTTCAAGAGCTCATACTCACGCTCATTAAATACCTTATCAGCCTCCTCCACGGGCACTGGTAGCTTTTTCAAAATACTTCTAATTATGTCTGGTGTTGTGACAACTTCTAAATTCAACATATCATCTCTCAGAAGTACAAGTTTGCCCTCATCAATAAGTCGTTTCAAGGTTCTCTTAGCACGTATCTTATTTGTCTCAAGATACACATTATCTTTCACCATCTCAAGCAGAGTTGTTCCATAAGGTCCACGTCTTGTGACAGGTCTAGCTTTCTCAAGCTTCTCACTAAGGTCTTGAAGAATTTTCTCTATTTTATCAAGTCTCTTAGATATATCCTCGAGAGCAGATTCAATATAATCAAGCCTATCCTCAATAAATGCTCGAAGCTTCTCAATATCACTAGTGGCTTCCCTATCCTTGCTCTTGCCTGTCTTGACTGTGGGCATTAATCAATGTCCGTATTCTCCACTCTAGACCACGTAAAATAGCTTCACAGTTACCACCAACTTCTCGACATTTTGTGAGAAGCTGAGCAATAGATAGGAGCGTGATATATGCGCCAATGCGCATTGCAACTTCAGGAGAGTTGGCTTGCGGTAGATCTGTTCTTATCTTATTGAACAGTACTCTCATTCCCTTCTCGACATCTGTTAGTAATAGTGCGAGTATGTTAAGATCTTCTTTTGGAATTTTAAGACATT
>JAMOMD010000279.1 GCA_027068725.1 Thermoproteales archaeon
GAAACTGCACGAGAAAATCAGCAACATATCATTGACAAATGTTGCAGAAAGAGTACACGAACTCTACGAGTCAGAATACAGAGAAAAGATAAGGACAACAATAGAGAAACTAATCGCAGGAACCTTGGGCTAGTACAATTTCCATTAGTTTCTGGCAAGGTAAAAATGTTTGCTATACCTGTTTTCTCGGGGTAAGCATGGACTACATTGAAGTTAATGTACGTGAACTTGTTCGAAAACTTGAAGATGAATATGGTAACAGGTTTAGTCCTGAAAAAGTTGACGTTATCATACGTGCATTCATAGTGTTGAAGTATGGTGCATATAACCTTGTTTGGGATCTAGTGATAAATGGTAAGATTGAGGAAGAGCACTCTAAGGCTGAAGAGATTCTACGTGAAGCACATGGTAAAGATTATGAACTGGAAAGATATGTTGCTCATTACCTTAAGGTTCTTGAAATATTTAGAAGAATCAAACTTGTAAATAGTAAGGCAGTAATAATCAAGGTATTTGAAAGTGAAAGGGCATACACAATGATTAAGGATCAACAAACAACAATATACACAGAGGTTGTACCTACAAAAATCGAAGACAGATATGCTATCGGTGTCATATCGTCTGTAGACATTCGTGACACATCTATCGAAAACTTCACATACATGCTAAACAGAGCAACCGAGATGCTTGCACAAATATCAAAACTTTCCAAAACGAAAACAGGAGAAGAACATTAGAAATCAGATATAGCATAACACCATGGTATACACTCTTTCTGTTACAGCTACTGGACGTGAATGGTGTAAAATCAGACAGCGATACTGGAGACGTATCAGGAAGACTATCAGCAAACTACTTGAAAAGTTTGAAAATATGTTAAGTGAAAAGGCTATAGAAAGTGAATGGTATATCTACGCCGAGGGTCTATACTACATTAAGTGGAAAATCAATAAGTTTAGAATACTAAAGTCGTTGCTCTTTAGAGAGATTTTGCCAAGGTCTGAACGTTCTTGGCTTTTCTACGTGCTTGACTACCTTAACTTCAGAGCAGTCTTGTTTGCAGACGCTATAAGAGTGCCAAAAATGGTCGAAGACCTAGCAGAAAGGTACGAAAGTGACAATAACGCAAAGGCAGATCTAGTTGTGTGGCTCGGTAATGCATGGAGAAGATATCTTGGAGAATAGCTGTGTTATTGATTAATGTTGTATTTCTTTCGGGAGTTCAGTATGTTGAAAATATGTAGACCACGGCTAGTTGCTTCTGGATGGGTTGTTGTGTGTAGTGGTTGTCTTGGTCATGTTTCTGAATGTGTTAAACATCATAGAGATAAGTTAGAGGGATTTCTTAGAGTTAACAGGAAGGCAGTAGAGTATTGTCTTGACATTGATTCTGCGTTTATGTGTGTTGATGTGCTTAGACGTGCTAGGCAGGATGTTCTTGGTATTGTTAGTCCTGAAGTAAAGTGCCACTACTATAGGGTAGTTGTCTACGAAGTAGTCAATGGTAGATATGTTGTGTTGGCAATGAACATGAATGGTGTAGTTGTCTTAGAGCCACTGATAGTTGAGGCA
>JAMOMD010000280.1 GCA_027068725.1 Thermoproteales archaeon
TGGAAAAGGTAATACATGTAATACGTAGTACATGTGTTCGTGGTATGGTGCTGTTTTTGTTCGAGCTTCGACTTGGTGTTTGATATTGATTTTGTATTTGTTTGGGGATTTTTGTTAATGAGGCTGATAATGTATTTGTTGTCAGCTTGTAGCCAACTTAATCATCGTTTCATAGAAGGCCAGGCTCATCATCGTGCACTTGTTTCTATCATGGACAAAACTTAAATTTTTCATAATATCACAGGTCGCTAACATGAGTGCGGGAATGAAGAGGTTAAGAGTGTTGATAAAGGGTCAGCCTCCTGCTGGTTTTAAGCCTCAGGTGCGTGCACATGCTGTTAAGAGGGGGTTGAAGGGGTTCTGTGCAGAGACTCCTGATAAGTCTGCGATAGAGATTGTTGCTGAGGGTCCTGAGAGTGCACTAAAGCAGTTTCTTGAGCAGGACCTGCCCTCCATTCTCAAGGGTGCAAATGTTGAGATGAGTGTAGAGTGGGGAGAGCCAACAGGTAAATACAAGTCATTTAGACTGGACAGGTACGAAGAGGAGATGGCATAACAGAATAAATACTTATAAAAACATATTTTCACAAGAGCTTATAATAGTACTGGAAATATTTTGTAAAGAAATTTCTTACCTATCCGTAACGTAGTCCGGAATCTAGCCTAGGTTTTATTAGTATTTGTGCATGTTTGTTATTAGGTGATGAGACCTTAACCAGCTGATTTGTTGATGTGAACGCAGGCCTTGCTGAGTTCATTATTCTGCTGCTCCGTTTCTTAGGATGTCTTTTACGTGTTTTACTGCGTCTTTTCTTGCGAGCATTATTAGGACAGAGCCGGGCTTTATTACTGCACTGTCAGGATCTACCTTTAGCTCATTATTTTCGAATACTGCTATGACCTTGACGTCTCTTGGTAGCTTTAGTTCGCTGACTTTCTTTCCTACACATTTGTCGTCTTCGGATACTACGTACGATATTAGCTTGTACTCTGTTCCTGTTGCTTCGACTATGTCGACCATCTCTTTCTTACCCTCAATTATCGACTCGAGCAATGATGCTAGTGTCGTTGAGAATTCTACGACTTCTATTCCTAGGCTACGTAATGCTCTTGCTACTCTGCTGTCTGATAGTAGTGTGATTATTCTTTTTCCACCAAGACACTTCGTGAGTATCGAAACGAGGACGTTTAGTTCGTCGCTGCCTGTTGATACTATTATTATGTCAGCTGACTGTATGTCAATGTTCTGTTCTAGAAAGTCTAGGTCTGTGTAGTCTCCAACTATGACTTCTATATCAGCTTCTGATAGAATTTTGTCACAGACGTTCTTGTCCATTCCTACGAGAATTACTTCATGTCCTCGTTGTGATAGCTTCTTGGCGAGCTCGCCGGTGATCTTGTTTGCGCCTAGGATTAGTACCTTCATCTAGTTGCCGCCCTTCTAGTCTTTGACCTAGCCTCGTGGTGCCTTAAGTACCCTTCTCCTAGTCCTGTGTCCTGGAAGTATTGTATAGAAGAACATTATCCATGGCAGTATCTCAAGTCTGCCGGTTAGCATGTCT
>JAMOMD010000281.1 GCA_027068725.1 Thermoproteales archaeon
CGTGTCCATATCTTGGAGATATGTTAAGATGACGGACGCGAAAGAGGACTTAAATAGTGTGAACCGAAACTTTGGGCAAGGTCTCGTGTCTGACAGAGATGTAATAGAGACAGCACAAGAACTTGGGAGAGGAATACGAGAGTTCGCTAAACAGCTAGCAGAGCTTCTCCACGTCAGGATAGACAAGATCCTGGACGCTCTCAACCTTGCCAGACTTGCCGAGATCATGGACATGAAGATAGAGAATGGAGAAATCATTGGACTCAGAATAAAGCTACCATCAGAGTCTAAGCCAAACGTGTACTACTACACCATGGTTGGAATATACGGATCCAAGTGCACCTGTGAAGCAAACACGCTCAGGAAAAAGCTGTGCAAGCATATCATTGCTGCACTCATGCTCTGGAACATAATTACCCTATTCAGAACAGGAAAACAGCTCGACCTCTCCAAGATCAAGTGGCTTCAAGAATATGCCGAGTCTAAGAGAAGTGAAGGAAGCATACGAGGAAATAGCCAAGATATTTGACGAATCTAGAACACGTCCCTGGAAAGAGATTCTCGACCTCCTGAAGTTTGCACCTCTTGATAGGGTACTCGACGTTGGGTGTGGATGTGGTGCAAATAGTCTCTACATAATCGACGTCCTGAAACCAAGACACTACATTGGCATAGACGTGGCAGTGAACATGCTGAGAAAGCTGAGACAGATAAGAGATGTCGACGTCCTTGCAGGAGACGTCAGACACCTCCCACTACGGGACAGGTGCATCAGCTCTATAGCATGTGTAGCAACACTACACCACGTCCTGACAAGAGAAGACAGGGTCAGAGCAATAAGAGAAATGATACGCACACTCAGGAGAGGAGGCACAATCCTGATAACAGTCTGGGCACGAGAAGTACTCCAACACCTACACAACTACGTCCAGGATGGAGACATCGTACTCATACCATGGTCCTGGAAACTAGACGGAAAGAAAGTCATGAGACCATACCACCTATACACACACAAAGAACTAATAGAAGAAATACTAGACACAGACCACAGGACAAGGATACTAGTATACGGACCCTACAGA
Organism: Thermoproteales archaeon; assembly: GCA_027068725.1. Lineage (GTDB taxonomy): Archaea > Thermoproteota > Thermoprotei > Thermoproteales > Thermocladiaceae > JAADER01. The sequence continues at coordinate 1,083 of JAMOMD010000281.1, forward strand.
AGAGGACGACTCCTAAACTATGTAGTGCTATTGAAGAAGTGCGAATAACTACAAGCTAAATATTGCTGCTGGTTTTGTTCGAGAATATGAGTCTCTTTGAGGATTTTGCCCGCAAGTATCTTCGCGAAGCTCTGAAGGACCTAGAGCGTGCGCTCAGGGCTATCCGAGAAGGCGACTATCCGGAAGCCGTTTTTCATGCTCAACAAGCGACAGAGAAAGCTGTCAAAGCAATGATAGAAGCTAAGAAGGAATATGTATATAACCACGGTCCTAGACTTGCGGCAATGTTCATTAGAGTGTTTGAGAATGAATGGAAACCTGAATATAATGAAATAATCAATATACTCGGCTGGTTTGTAGAATATTACACTAGAAGCAGGTACCCATTCTTGCTGAGAGGTAGAGTAATAGCGCCGGACGAGTTTATAGACTCGAAAACTGCTAAGGAGGCACTTGAGAAAGCGAAAAAGGTGATAGA
>JAMOMD010000282.1 GCA_027068725.1 Thermoproteales archaeon
CGATAGACTCCGCAAGTTCCTGAACAAGTTCCTGATCTATGCTTGGTCTAACATACTTCTCGGGTGGCTTTATCGAGGATAGGGCCTGCTCTAGTGGGAGTACCCTAAGCTCATAGTTGTTGTTCATGTTAGCATTGGCAGGTTAAAAAGTGGGGAATTGGCACTGGACCATCTGTTAACACCCGGGGGTGTTAACAAATTCAGGAATTGTGTAATACTCATAAACCGACTTATAAATCAGGCATGGCTGTTAACACCCCCGGGTGTTAACAGATGGTGAGTCCTGTAGTGGTCTCGTTTTAATGCTCGTGCAATAGCATGGTAGAGAAAGTACGTGAAAAGAAGAAGTACCTGAAAGACATTGAACCAAGAGAATTCGTCAAGTTTGTACTAAAGGTACAGGAAAGGGAGAGGAGGCCTAGGGGTTTACTGTCCTGGCTCTTGAGCAGGTTCAGGAGGTAGGTCTTCGAGGTATAGCATCCTCGCGATTGTTATTACTCGCTCCTGCATGTTCTTGCCATGTCTCTCCATTTCGATGCCCTCTCTAGCATATAGTGCAGCTAACGTGGCTGCAGATGCTAGTAGTGTCGTGGCAATGCCATATAGATGTAGATGATACATGGCTAATCCACATGCAGCAAGTAGCAGCACAGTAAGCACATACACTATCAGGTACACTCTCGATGCTGTGCACGTTCTCAAGATGTAGCTAACATAGTCGATAAAGCGCATAGGCTCAACATAGAGAACCCTCCTATCACCTTCAGGAACGTTCAATTCAACACAAAGCTCCTCCAGTTCCCTATACGTTTCCCATACCTTCTCCAGGGCTCTCGAGACAAGTTTCACAGCCCTTGGTAACAGCTCCTCAAGATCCATGCCTAGTACAGCCACTTAAAAGGCAGGACAGGCCAACACAAGCCCCATCTTAAAAGGCGTGTAGTAACGTGACCCCCACGGAGATGGATGTAGAAAAACTGAGGAGGAAGCTGATAGAGGCGAAGAGTCTTGAAGAGAAGAGGCGGGTATTGGAGGAGGCTAGGGCCTACAGGGACTGGCTTAGGACTTTGCTAAAGGATCTCTATTTTGCACTGTTGATAAGTATTGGACTGGGCTCCATTAACATAGTTGCAGTATGTGTAAGAGAACTTCTGATACTCCTCTATGCCATACCAGTACTCTGGGTAGTTACCGTGGAGCTAGCACTGAGGTATGTTAGAGTTGAGAAAGAGCTTAAGCAACTGCAGGAAATACTACTTGACCCACCTATGAATCCACTTGGCAGATCCATTGTCTATATCGCAATTGGGATAACGGTACTTGGAATAGTGCTAACAGTACTGAGACTAATATCGGTAATATAGGCAAAGCCATGCCACGTCTAAGATATTGGCCATATGTTGCGTATGGTATCGCAATGGCAATAATAGTGATAGTACTTACAATACTGGCAACAGTCTGGGCCTAGGAAAAGTTCTTTCCCTTCTTTTTCTATCTCCTGATTATTATGACTGTCCTCTCCTCTGGCCTGCATAGTCCTATGCATGTTGGGTATGC
>JAMOMD010000283.1 GCA_027068725.1 Thermoproteales archaeon
GAATAGAAATAGGTAGGGACAAACTAGCGTTCTACCTATCTGATGCTATAGTTAGGCTAGAGGATGAGGGTAAGGTAGTGTTCGACAGCGTGTACGGACTAGTAATACCAAAACACTAAAGGTAAAACCTAAAAACTTAAGCAACAACTCTCTTCTTGATGGTTCCTAGTCTTGAAGAGGTGTGTAGGGTTGCTCAGGAGGTTGTGCCTAGGTACAAAGCTGAGGCTGTGAGGGTTGTTACTGAGCTTGGGCTGTGTCAGCTTTTGCCTGTTGTTGAGGATTGGTTTCGCGTGAGGGATGTTGCTGAGGATGTGCATTTGCTTATTAGTCAAGCAGAGGAATATGGGTCTAGTCCAGACGAGCTTGATGTTAGGTTAATGGAGAGTGAAGTGTTTAGACAAGCTAGCAAAACCATAGAAGATGATGACAGGCTAGAGACAGCAGTTAGGGAACTAGGTGAATTACTTGCGAGAATGTACGCGGAGATTGCTGAAAAGCTCGGCTACAGGACAGACGTGTCAGGACCAAAACTACACATCTACGCCTACTAAAATACTCAATCAAGGGTAAAGCCTAAAATCTTTTGTTGTTTTTGTTTCTTGATGGGTTTGGTTGTTCGTGTTGTTCAGTGGGTTGGTCCGTACTGTGAGGTTCTTGGTCTGGAGTGTAGTGACGATATTGAGCTTGTGTTGACCAACTTGGTGAGTGATGTTGCTCACGTTGTTGAGAGTAACCTATTCTCGATATGTAGGGAAATGAGGGATGTTAATGTTAATGAGCGCATCTTCATTAACTGCACGCCACATGAGTCCAGTATCGACACGTTTCTTGACAATTTAGTGTCCCTGATTAGTAACGTGGTTGAGCAGTGGAAAACATTTGCTAATTTGCTGAGAGACGATATTGGTAAAATTATGCTTAAACTACTCAATAAGGCAAAGGTGCTCAGGGAAGATGATGAGACCCTAGTATTCACAATACGCAACAGGAAGCTTCTACGTATCTATGTCACTGTCAAAGAAGAGCAGGCAAACAACAAAACAAGTGGGTCCAAGTTTTTTTGTTTCTCTTTCCTGATGTGTTGTGATTTTAGGAGTCTTGTCCTGAGTCAGCTTGTTGGGGACATTGTTTTGGATGTGTTGGCTAGTCTTAGGGATGGTGTCTGGTTTAGTGTTGCCTCTACTGGTAATGTACATGTCTGGTTTAATGTTAAGGCTGTTCCAAAGATTCCTACTCGAGAACTTTTCTATATTGTTAAGGAGCGCCTAGCCGCGCGTGGCATAGTTCTCGAAGATGATGAGTTAACGAGCATCCTAATGTACGTGCTTCGTAAACTCCTAAAGAAGAGGCTAATAAGCATAAAATACCAAGGCTAAAACTTAAAAACTCTTGTTGTCCTACTTTCTTGATGAGTATTAGGGAGCTTGTTGAGAGGATTCTCCGTGACCTGTCTGAGGGTGACCCTCTAGCAAAGTACTACCTCAGGCACGTGCTTGCCTGCTGTAGGCGCGTGTACTCCGATACTGACGGTACTGAGCCCTGGAACTATGATACTAG
>JAMOMD010000284.1 GCA_027068725.1 Thermoproteales archaeon
GAGGCTTGGAGAGACGCAGGACGTCAGGATCTAAGAAGGGGAAAGATTAGAAAAGTGTCAGCGAAGCGCTCTTCATCATATTAACTCAGTCGAAATCCGATACATCATCCTTTTACTCCAAGTTCCTGAGCTAGTTTTAACATCTTCTCATACTCCTCAATAACTTTCTTGAAAATGTCTTCCTGAGAGTATCCTCTCATCATTGTTGTGACAAGTAGTCCACCCATTCCAACTCCTTCTTTGACAAATCCCTGCTCGTATGCTCTCAGTCCATCGTAGGGTGCCTGTGCAAGACTGAACATTGCTACGTAGAGACTGTACTTGTTCCATATCAGGTTCAGAAGGCCTACAATATCCGAGGACTTGTCTTCAAGTATCCATCTGGTTGTGCCAACAGCAATCTTTTCAGGACTTAGCTCTTGTCCTAGATGTTTCAGAAATGCTACAATAGAACACATCTGTGTGCCACCTGCTAGAAGAACATGTTTGCCAGAGTCAAGTACTCCCTTAGCTATTCCTGAGACACCAACTATGACAGGATCACCAACCTTGGATACTGCCTCTATTGGATCAGATGTTGGCTTCTCTAGTCCAGCATTCTTGAGCGCTTCCATGACGACGCTTCTCTTTAGTTCAATTGGATTTGTTGGAGATGCACTTGAGACCTTACCCCAAGCATCATAGCCTAGTGCGACAAGAAATGCAAGTGTCGTAGTTGTTCCAGCAGGTATGGATTCTCCAATTATAATAATGTCAAACGTTTTTGCAAGCTCCTTCCCAAGCAGAATAGCGTTATCGAGAATTTTTCTCACAACATCGGGATCCAGTGCCTTTCCCGTCCTGATGTCTCTGCCTGGAGATCCTCCAAGATCTACATAAGGTATCTGAGGTCTTACTCTACAGCCAGCACATACAACTAGGACAGGAATGTTCAGTAGCTGAAGACAGGCACGTGAGATAAGTGCAGGTGTTGGCTTTCCATCAGGAGTCATTGGTGGAACAGGAATTACCCTACACTTACCGAGCAGTAGGTACTCTGCATCTGCTGGAGGAGTATATGGAGTAAGCTCAGGCGAGGCACCTGCCACAGTAATGCCAGGAATAAAGCTTGTGTCAGTTGTGCCTAGCACAAGTACAAAACAGGCTTTTCCCTCTCTCAGAACTTTCACATATCTGTCAGATGACTCGCCAAGTATCTTGACGGCGTTGGACATGTTTAATTTTGAAACCAGCAAAACTTAAAAGTAAAATCCATAGAGCAACCTGAACAAGCATGATAAGGTGTAAGCTCTGCGGAAGAACATTCGAGTCATTTAGTGACCTGTTCTTTCACATAAAGAGAGAGTGCAAGAACTTCCCACACACGAGGAGATGCCCAGTCTGTGGAACAAGATTCAAGACAATTAGACTACTCAAGCTACATCTAGTAAACTCAGCACTCACAGATCCACAGCACAGAAACTACATTGCAGTAATGGCATAATCAGCGGTTAAGTGTTAAAATTAACAGAGTAGACTTCCAGCGTGGACGAGAAACTTCTTGAAATAAGAAAGCTAGTACTCAACAAATGTGAGTTACATAAAATTCCCTGTCTTGCACTTGGCATAGTACACGGAGAAAACATCTATGAAATAGCAGTAGGTTATAGAGATGTTGATAGAAAACTACCAGTTACACCACGCACAAACTTCTGTATAGCATCAATAACAAAATCTTTCACATCATTAACAGTTCTAAAACTTCAGGAGAAGGGTCTACTAAGCATCGAGGATCCTGTAACAAAGTACCTGCCTGAGCTAGAGCTATCAGCTGATGTAAAGATACTTCACTTTCTATCTCACACATCAGGAATACCTGCACTATGCTATGCTGAGAAGCAGATAGAGGATACAATAATTGGAGAGCCAGCTCCTTTCACTCATCCTGATAATGTACTGCCACTATTGACAGTTGGCGAGAAAGTACGTGTAGCAAAACCAGGAGAGAAGTACCTATACCTAAACGAGGGATATGTAGCAGTTGGAAAAATTGTAGAAAAAGTAACAGGAAAATCATTTCGAGAAGTTGTTAAGGAATCTATACTTAATCCACTAGGAATGTATAAGACATATTTTGAAACAGAGAAATTTTACGAGGATCCTGATCACGCAGATCCCATGATATTGCGTAGAGGTAAGTTAGTTAAGACACCGTTACCATCTGGTATAGAGGCTGATGGAGGATTATTAAGTAATGTAGAGGACATGCTCAGGTATGTTACAATGTTAATAAATAGAGGTAAATTTAATGGTGTAGAAATAGTATCGGAAAGATCATTAAGAGAATGTCTTGAAAGACCGATAGTGAGACTTCCATACAGTATAGGAGATGAAGATTATTATTGTCTAGGAATTGCATTAACAAAATTTGGAGATATAACAATGTTTCATCATAGTGGTTCAATACTTGTACATACATCACATATGGCATATATACCTGATAGGAAGCTTGGAATTGTCGTCCTGATGTCAGGTAGCTCTTATCCTCCAATAATGATTACTCTTCACATAATTTCGAAATTACTTAACATTAATATTAGACCTGTAGTAATGGACAATGTTCTTGATAAGCTAGTTGGAACGTATGTCTCTCTAAGCAGGATCTACAGGATTAGAATAGTTAGACGTGGCGCATGCCTGGTAATGTTATCAAAGCTTGGCCGTGAGACAGTTCTCGTACCAGAAGAGGTTAAGCATGACTATGCTAGATTCTTTACGCTTACTGCAGACTTTCGAAAAATCTATGCAGAATTTGTAATAAATGGCGAAGAGATTGAGCTTAGGTATGAGCGTTATGTATTCAGGAAAGTAGGCGCATAATGTTGTAGATCTGCATTTCTAGTTGCAGAATTTCTCAACTGTCGAAAACGTCTTTTGTTTTTTTTTTTTTTCACGCGTCGAGGGGCTTTGATAACTACGTCTTTCTATTTAGCTAGTGTACAGTAGGTAGAGGTGATGCAGAGAAGAAACATGTGGGAGCTCGTCCTGAACGAGCTTTTTCACTCTCTGCTTGGTCTCACCGAGACTGATATTGAGGTGTATAGGGTACTTCTACGAGAGTACGAGAGGTGTGGTCAGCCATTGTCTGTTAATGAGATTGCTCGTGTGATGAATAAGTCTAGGAGTGCTGTCGAGAGATCAATCCTGAAGTTGTTGTCTGCTGGTCTAGTGAATAGGCGTGTTGCTCTACTATCATCAGGAGGGTACACGTATGTGTACTACCCAAGACCTGTGAGGGAGGTTAAGGAGATGCTTATGGAGAAACTGAGGGACTTTTATGCAAAGGCTAGGGAGATAATTGAGTCTCTTGATCGCGTTATTCAGGTTGAGGCAGATTTTACTGCAGGGTCATCTTCTCAAGCTCAGCAAGTCTCTTAGCTTCTCGATAGGATTTCACTGTCAGGATCATTATGATGATGCTCGCGCATGCGAAGGTTAGGACTGCTATACCTGTAACTGTCTCGTACTGTGTCAGTCCTAGCACTGTTACTATTAGGTGAGCTATTGCACATAGTGCAAGTATCGTAATTGATATCACTAATACTGCTACTCGCGTTGCTAATTGCACATCTTTGAAATAGTCAGACATGTGTGCACCTGCATCAGTTACAATTTTTAAGTTCTTACAGTTGTGAAAGCACGCTTCTCAAGCCTAATCTTTTAAATAGTCTTGACTAGCTTTTTCATTTGCTGTTATATTTTAGTTGTGTTCAATTTTTCGTACCGTGACTCTAGGAGCGAGACCATTTTATTTCTCAGATCGTAGACTTGTCCTAGAGTATGGTAACGAACCTTCCAGCTGAGGCAAAGGCTGCCTGGGCTAAGGTGATGGAGGCGAAGACTCCTGAAGAGAAGCTTCGTGCACTTCAGGAATTTCTAAGCAAGGTGCCTAAGCATAAGGGAACGGAGAATCTCGTACATTGGGTACGTAGGAGAATTGCGCAGCTTCGAAGAGAGATCGAGCTCAGGAAAATGAAAGAACGTGCATTACGTAGTGGAGGTGGTGGAGGTAGAAAATTGACCGTTGAGAAGGAGGGTGATGTTCAGCTAATTGTTGTTGGTCCACCAATGAGTGGTAAGACAGCACTACTGAAGTGTCTGACTAATGCCAAGGTTGAGCCTGACGATGTTCCATTTAGCAATGATGAGCCTATACCAGGAATGTTCATTCAGGATGAGATATACTTCCAGCTTGTTAAAGCACCATCAATGATGCTCGACGACTATGATAGTGACCTGAACATTGTCACAGCCTCACTCATAAGAAGTGCTGACGGTGTCATACTAGTACTTGACGCGTCCTGCACACAGCCCGATCCTGTAAGTCAGTTCAAGAGAATTTACGATGTCTTAAAAGCACATGGAATATACCTCACAAAACCAAAGGCACTAGTCAGGATCGAGAGAAGACACATTCCGGGAGTTCAAATTGTTGGAAAACTAGTTAATGCAAGTATCGACGATGTTAAGAGACTTCTACTAGACTACGGAATTCAGGGAGCTGTAATACATATCGAAGGAGAGGCAACACTTGACGATATTGAAGATGCAATATTCAGAGACTACGTCTACAGACCCTGCATAGTGCTCTTGAACAAGATCGATCTTGTCGATGAAGAGTACGTGAAGTACGTTATTGATCAGCTAAGGACTAACAATGTTCCTGTAATACCAACATCACTCGCATACTGTAAGATTGATAGAAAGCTACTAGCCGAGACCATACTCAAGACGCTCGACCTAATTCGAGTATACACTAAAGAACCTGGAGCAGACACGTACTCTCCAAAACCATTCATAATCAGGAGAGGTGCAACAGTTGGTGACTTGGCAAAGAGAATACACAGCTATCTCTACGAGCATTTCAAGTATGCTAAAGTATGGAAGAAAGACACGTTCCCAAACATGTTCAAGAGAGTTGGACTAAACTACGAACTTCAGGATAATGACGTAGTTGAGATACACGCATAGTCGGGATGATGTGACAATTGTACCCGGGACTGAGACTATGATGATCTTCAGCGGCCCTGACCTCTCCATGTTACATGTTGTTCCTCTTTAAAAGATGCTTAAATAACTTCAGGAATAGCGCATGAGAGATATCCTAGAAGTACCTGTCGGCGTACGCACTAGAGCAAGAATACTGAAACTAATTGCAGTAATCTTAGCAATAATTGCGGTAGTTAGCCTCATAACGTATGTTCTTGCCTGTGGCTACATACCTCACTTCTACATAATAACAACAACAAGCATGGTACCAACACTCAAGCCAGGTGACCTAGTAATTGTGCAGCACGTAAATCCTGACAAGATTAAGGTTGGTGATATAATCGCGTTTAATGTCGTAGTGTACGGTCTCTATAATCCAGTGCCAGTAAGCTTGGGATTCACCGTGACTCACCGTGTTGTTGACATAGTGAAGTACGACAATGAGACGTACTTCGTGACAAAGGGAGACAATAACCCAAATACGGATCCCTGGTACGTTCCTGCAAGATATGTGCTAGGAGTAGTTCACAAGGTTGCTAGCCTTGGCCCTCTTGGGCTTATGCTTGCATCACAGAGAGGACGTGCAATAGTGCTCGCGTTTATTATACTGATAATATTGGTCGCGTACTACCTGTACGACACGCAGAAGATGGACAAGAAACTGGCAGTGTAGACTCAGTACTTTGCTTTCTGAGCATTCATGTACAGCAAGAACCCTATGAACGTCAGAACTATTCCATAAGCAGCAAGATCATACTTGCCAACTAGTATTCCTAAGACAAAGAAGGCCGTGCCAATACCCATGAATCCTCCAAGAAGCATGCCTTGACTAAGTCCCTTCTTCAGAAGCTGAAGCTTTGGAATATCAGTCTTCAAGTAACTTGCAACAAAACGATCATCAATTTTCACAACTCTAGCCTTTGCAGCAGTCTCAAAAATATCATGAAGAACAATCACGTATTCCCTAGGCGTCCTAGCGCCATAGAACAGGAATAGTAGACTAAGAGCATCCTTAGTTAGTGGATGTAGAGGATTCTTATTCAGAATCTTTATAGCCTCCTTAGCAATCTCAGGATCTTCAATCTTCTTCATCCTATACCTATCAATATGAACATACGCAAGCTTCACAAGATCATCAATAGTTTTCACATAGTAGTCCCTGAGATCAACTACTGTGAATGATTTTGTAATAACTTCAAAATCTTCTCTCTTAAGTAGCCTAAGATAGTTACTCACAGTCATTGTTATTACAACACTAGTATTCTTAAAGTACATTGGCATTGATGCCAGATGTCTCATTAGGGCAACAGCATTATCATAATCATTTACTAATAGCTCATCGTAATTATCTATGACTATTAGAACTATCTTATGACTATTAATTAGCTGAGAGACCCTATCATTCAACATTGCTACAAGTCTACAGAACTTGACTTCAGAAACTTCAATAATTTCAATAAGCTCCTCACTTAGCTCATCTACAAGTCTCACAAGTACTCTACAGGTTTCTGCACCAACATCTCTAACATTTACATAAGCAGTCTTTACACTCGCCTTATACTCATTCAGCATTGATATAAGCTTCTTAACAAAAGTTGTCTTACCTCCACCAGGGTCAGACAAGACAATTATAGCCTTACTCTCCTTCTCATAGATCTCTGACACAAGCGAGAGCAGTACGTGTCTAATACCTGCAATATCGCAGAAAGGTGGTGTATCTACTTTCTCAGCATCAATATCCTTGAATGGCACATCCTGAAGATACCACACAAACTGAAGAGTCAAAACATTAGGCGGAAGCTTCCTCTCAGTCTTCTCAAATTCTTCAGGTGTAAGTAGTGCTCTTCTCTTTCTTCTCCTTGCAAATTTCAGTAGTGACGATATATATGATGATAAGCGCATGACCTGCAATGGTCAGTGCGTGTTGATGGATATTAAATGTTTTGAATATTCAAAGTAAACTGTTACATATGTTACACATGTAACATGAGGAAGAGGAAGCGAGTAAATAGAAAGCGGAGATTTGGAGAAAAATAAGAAAGATGAAGAAAGGGGTTTCTCTTGTTAGGATATTATTATGAAGTATGTTTGAGGTGGCACTATGTATGGCGTGAATATTGGTATCACTATCGGCGTTGGTGTCGTTATTGTTGGCGTGGCTCTAGTTATTACTGGCCTCGCTATCTGTGGTCTTGGTCTTAGTAGCGTTATAGTGGGTCTCCTATTTCCTGCCTCTGTTCTTCCTGTCTTAGCTGCTTTTGTAGGCTCCTATCAGGTCTATTCTTATGTCCATTGGTATCTGCGTTATTGTTACATTTGGCTTTACTCCATATGCAACAGTGACAAAGATAGTCATTGTCTTCTCTGTTGTGTCTATTGGACACTTGCCTCCACTTGCGTATCCTACACAGACGTCCTTGAACTCGTCTCCTGTTATTGTAATGACCGCTGTTGGGTCATCTAGTGTTAGCTTTGCCTTAACAACAACGTACTTTGGCACATGTGTCTTTGGATCAGCTACAACGTAGTACAGGTACACGTTCAGGTACTGGAAGAACATGCTCAGAGCCTTCAGGTCCTGTAGACTTACTCTAATCACAATCTTGCCAATTGACGTCGAGTTTCTCGTTATGTTAAATGCACCAACAGCAACACCACCATCAACAGCTGGCGTTGCTGCCATTGTAGCATTAGTGAAGCTAACCCAATAGTCAC
>JAMOMD010000285.1 GCA_027068725.1 Thermoproteales archaeon
TTACCACAGCCTGTTGCTGCTAGGTAAATAGCTTCAAGTACCGTAGACTTTCCTGAATTATTTCTTCCAACTAGTATACTGATACCAGTCAGGCCCTTTAGCTCGCCCTCTCTTATTCCCCTGAAATTTCTGATAACAACATCTTGCACGAGCATGATGTCAAGTAATGAGTCGCTAGCCGGACTATAGGCTGTTTGTCTAGTTTACTACTATCTTGACCTTAAGTAGAACTGTTATGACTTACTGCTCTTGAGATAGTCTAATAATAAGTTCATTAAGCCTTTTAAACCAGTCTTTTTAACATCTTCGCATGTTACATATCTTTCATCTCTACCTGTCAACACTGCTACTTGGTACTCAAGACTTTTAGGTATCATAAATAGTGTTATTGTAGCATTAGCATCTCTGTAATGTATGATAAGTCTCAGAGAATAATATTGTGTGTCTGTATTGATTTCAAAACTGGGCTTATGCATCGGGAATTTTGTCTTTATGAGTAACTTCATAGTTTGTCTTAATTTATCTTTTAAGTCCTTGAGGGATTCGTGTATTCTTAACGGATCATCATCTTGGTCTATTATTGCCAGTATGTTAATATCCCTATGTATACTTCTAAGCTTTGATATTAAAATCGGTATCTCTTTAAATAACGAATCTTTTTCTCTCTTCTACAATTACGAACTTTGGTAATGATTTTCTCTCAACTATTCTTCTCAAAACATTATCTTTTTTGTTCTTCTTAATAACTTTCCTATGTTGTTCCTGTATTACTCTCCAAAAGATATACCTCATGTTGACCTTCACAAAGGACTAATATGGCCATACTCCTCTCAGATCTTGCTCTAGTTCTAACAATTTGGTAACTACATCATGTCCTGTTAGGATTTCATAATCGGCTACTCCATCAGTATATCTATACATTCTTATGACTAAAAGTTCATCTATCAGTTTACGCTCTTTGAAAATCTCAATAAGTAATTTAAGAAGTCCTATACTGTGTGTTGTTAAGAATAGTTTGATAGGAGGTCTGTGTTCTATTTGCTTGATAAGCAGTTGAACAAACAAGTTCATATAGCTAGGATGAAGCCTAATTTCTAGCTCTTCTATTAGAATTATATCTTCTTTCTTTATGAGTCCGAGACAAGGTCTCACGGTAACAGTTACTACTTTGTCCAAGCATTCCTTCGTTCGCGATGGGTCTCATCGTAAGTGATTACGAGTTGTTTATTAAGCCGGGAATCTATCGAGAAACACGCTTTCGCAATCTACTACAACGCTCCACAGAACTGTTCGTTATAGGAACGTGGCACGTTGTTGATGTGAGGACTAGCGAGGCTAGAAGAGCAATAGAGAGAAATCGTGTGATTCAGGAAGTGTTAAATGTGCTGAGACGAGTTCCGGCACGAGTAATAATCTGCGATGTTGATGCTATACCTCCTGAAGTGCGTAGTATTCTCGAGTATAACTATCTCATACCTGTTGTACCTGTAGAGTATCATCATGCAAAGTATGTGATTTAATTTGTCTTGGGCTGGCTTAA
>JAMOMD010000286.1 GCA_027068725.1 Thermoproteales archaeon
TGCGTTCCAGTAGTACGGGTTGAGCTTCAGTATTATGTATGAGTCCTGCTTGAAGCTCGCCACGTAGTATGGTCCTGTTCCTATCGGGTGGGTGTGTAGGAACTGGTGTGTCGGCTCCTTGTCGCCTTTGCCTATATACTTGACCCAGGCTGCCGGGTTCTTACCCCACTGCGCTGCCTTCATTGCTTCCTCATACTTGCCCTTTAGCTGTGGTACGTTGTCGAACAGGTACTTAGCAGGTATTACCATTGTGAATGGGTCAGCCAGTATGTTCAGTATTGCTGAGTATGGCTTGTAGAGTTTTAGCATGACTACTCCGGCTGTCTTACCATTGTATCCGAATAGCTGTAGTAGCTGTGATAGGCTCTTCACTTCTTCCGTCTTGCCGTTGTATGTTGCGTATATTCCTCCCTTGGCTAGTATCTGGTTGAACTCATTCTCAGTATAGACTCTGCTGGCATTGACGTCAATGAACGTTGTTATCATCCATGACGGGTCTAGCTTTAGCCTTGCAATCCTCCATATCGTGAATAGTACGTCAGTCGCGTTGACAGGGTATACCTTGCCAGTGTTGGGATCGTATGCCTTTAGGCCTGCCCTTATTACGAAGAACCACTCAGTGGCGTTCTTGTTGTATGCCCAAGCTACTGCCGCGTCAGGTACGATGTGTGTTGTGTCGGCCTTCCAGTAAGTTACTAGGGTGTCTCCTATCTCGTGGAAGATCTCCCATCCGAAGGTCTCATAGCTCTTTGCCGGGTCGAAGCTCTGTGGCCATCCAATGGTTGTTATTACTAGTGTGTGGGCGTCGTTGACATAGTTGCCTATTCCTATGCTGGGCGGGTTAGGTATCGGTTTCTCCCAGATTAGGTCCCATCTCTCTGCTAGGATTGGGTTGTAGTATCTTCCCTGTAGCCAGTTCCAGTAGTCACGTACTACCATGTACTGTCCTAGCCATATCATTGGTAGCTGGAGGTTGGATATTCTCTCTACTGCCTGGTAGATTGCTTCTCTCACCTTGTACTCAATGCTATATCTGCCTGCCTGTATAAGTGCGTCTAGGGTTACATTCCTATAGTATGCAGGGTTGATGTTGACGAACGCGGTACAGTTCGGTACTGGTGTCTGCTTCTCAGAGAGCTTGTACTGTACTACTATTATTGGCTTTCCGCTAACGCTTACGCTAGCGCCTGTTCCTGTAGGTCCAACTACCACGTAGGCGTTCGGCGTGTCTATAACTGTAGCCTTGCTCAGGTACTTTGATACATCAGATGCTGAGTTGACCTTGTATACATGGACGTAGTCAAAATTAGTTCCGCCGCCAACTAGTGGTCCAGCGTAGTCGTCAGGGTCTAGGTAGTCTGGCGCCCATCCGATTATGTAGACGTCGAAGTCAGGCTTACTGGTCTTCTCTAGTAGCTGTGGCCATGATAGCGACTGTACCATTACCTTGAAGCCTAGCTGTCCCCAGTACTGTGATAGCAGGCTTGCGATCTTAGCTCTCTGGGTGTTGCCCTGGTTGTAGTAGATTGTTATTACGT
>JAMOMD010000287.1 GCA_027068725.1 Thermoproteales archaeon
GTATCCGCTTCCACTAACAGTGAGAAGTCAGGGCAAGGTCACTAACACGGAGTTCCTCATATATGGAGTTAACATAACGGCCTCAAGAACGTCAGGTACGGAGAGGTACTTCACGCTGTTTGGTATCGGTCTCTCGAAGGTTGGTACAGAGACTATACAGGAGAAGGTGCTCCAGATTCTTGGAAGAACTTACGCAACTGTGCTATACCAGCAGATACAGAACGTGTCTCTACTAGTTCCAACAAGTGGTCTAGCATATGGTAAGTACATAGTCATACTGTTCACCTGGGATCCATCTACAAAGAAGATTTACGCGGTGAACTACACGTACGTCACAGTACTACCACCGCCACTGAAGGCTGCGCCACCTCCACCGCCACCTCCGCCAGTCATAGTTGCTAAGCCCGTGTCAAAGACTAAGACGACGACAACGTACTCCATAAGCAACTACATGTACATGTCTCCAAGCTCAGGCGTGCTTGTTGGTACTGTAGCAACAGTTAACGCAACTTCAAGTGACAAGGAGCTCACAGTATCAATACCTAAGTTTACTGTGCCACTAGTGCATGGTAAGCCGACAGTCACATTGAAGATGAAGATTGTCTCAGAGAGCACGAGTAAGATTAACCGTACACTACCACCAAACATTCACGTAACACTGAGCAAGGTCTACGTCATATCAACATATCCAAGCAAGGTCACATTTAGCAAGCCTGTGAAAGTTGTATTCTCTGTAAAGCCAACGATGGGCAAGGTCTACGTCCTGTACTATAATGAGACAGCGAAGGTCTGGGTACCATTACCAACGAAGATTGTGCACAATAAGGCTGTGGCAGAGGTAACACAGCCAGGAATTGTCACAGTTGGAAAGTACGCACCTCCAAAAGTAACTAATGTCGTATCAGTGAGTCTCTCAGTATCCTCAACAACAGTAACAGCCTGCACACCAATCACAATAACAGTACATGTGTCAGTATCGTCAGGATCTGCAGCAGATAAGGTAGTCATGCTATACGTCAATGGAAGATACATCGCCTATCACATAACAGGACCAAGTGGAACAGTAACATTCACCTACAGGACATGCAGCATAGGAGTGTTCAACATATACGCAATCGTCGACGGAAAGAAGTCAAACACCGCAACAGTGTTCGTCTACCCACTACTGGGCTAAGCTCTCAATCCTAAACTTTCTTCAAACTTTTCTCTAAAATCTCTCAACATTCTCCTAAGATTCTTCATCTTTGATATAGGAGAATACTCTCCCACAATTCTTCTAGCTTCATCACGCAATTTCACAGCCTTATCCATGCTATACAACTTAAATCTTGACTTAGACAAGAAATCAATATCAACTACAATAGTGGGCACATTCATTAGCACTATGCCCCTCACAAGACCCTCGTGTAACAGTTCTATTAACTCTAGATCAATTTGAGTTATCCTAAATACTGGAAGATTATCTAGCCTAGGCTCGTACGTTACTACTATATTAGAATACTTTTCATCGAGAAATCCTACCTTGCTAATTCTCAGCGCTAGAGCAGTACTGTGAACTGCACAGTATGGTATTCTAACATACTTGTCTTCAACAGCTTCAGAATATCCTGAAAGTACGTCCAGTAACGTGACAAGCTCTGTGTAGTTTACTGCAACTCTTTCGTAGCGTGATAGTGGTAACATACGTTTAAGTTAGGCTAAGTGGAGGAATAAATTCAGATGATGATATGCATCTAAGGCGATAGATGAGCGACTCACGGTACGCTGATCTTGTCCATACAGACTCTCTTTAGACATTTTGAAAGTCTCCTCTGCTGAAGCCAGGCTAAGACCTCTATACTGAACACGAGTGGTACCTTTCTAAGATCCTCAATTTTTCTGCAGGACGACATCATCATGCTTATTCTGAGCTCTTTCTCTAGTCGCTTGACGAAGTTTAGCGTACATTCCTCTCCTTCTAGTGCCTTCTCGAGAAATGGTCTAGCTATAGAGGCTGCATCTGCGCCAAGAGCAAGAACCTTGGCAATGTCAAGTCCTGTACGTATGCCACCTGACGCAATTATGCGTCCATTAAACTCCTCTAAGGTCTCGCACAGTGACATAAGTGTAGGTATTCCAAGTTGAGTAAAGGTAATGTAGAGCTCTCTCAGTTCGGGATCTGCTCTATGCATCTCTATTATTGCAAAGTTTGTGCCACCCCATCCTGCTACCTCTATGGCAGCAACTCCAACTGATGCAAGCTTTCTTGCAGTTTCCCTACTTATTCCAAAGCCAACTTCCTTAACGATAATAGGCTTGTTTATCTGCTTGACTAAGTACCTGAGTTTCTCGAGAACGTTTCTGTAGTCTGGCTCTCCTTCAGGTTGTAGACACTCTTGAAGTGGATTCAAATGTACAGCAATAGCATCAGCATCAATCATATCTATGGCAGTTATACACCACTCAACAAGCTTCTCCTCGTCTAAACGCGCGACCTGAGGTGCACCAATGTTCGCAATCTTCAGCGCTGTTGGAGCCTCCTCCTTAACAACCGTGAAGCTTTTTCTCGTCTCAGGACGTTCAATAGCTACACGTTGAGAACCTACACAGATTCCTATCTGACACTTCTCTGCTACACGTGCAAGAATTCTATTTATCTTATATGCAAGATCTGTTCCTCCTGTTAGAGCACCAATAATTAGTGGAAGAGCAAGTTTCTTATTAAACAGCTCTATTGACGTATCTATCTCATCAAGCCTTACCTCTGGCAGTGAGTCATGCACTAGCCATACCTTATCTAGAAACGTTGAGCCATGCTCAACATCGCGAAGAAGGGCTATCCGTATATGATCATCCTTTCTGCTAACTATAGATGACATTCACACTACGTGAAAGTGCACAGTCTCTTAACTAATCTGTCACTAGCCTTCTGACATACTCAACAATTGGCTTCAAGTACTCTCTAACTTCAGGACATGCAACGTACGGATTTCTTCCCTGTGCAAGACTTGATACAACACAGTGAATATGTGGAACTTTTGCGACTACAATAACATCCCCAACTTTCTCAATGTTTACACTACTATCACACATATTTAGTACAGCTCCAAGAGTCTGCACACCAATTTCTTTTAATAACATTACTAATCTCGAAGCAACGTCAAGAGATATTGGATCTGGCAATGTTACGACTATTGTACTAATCTTCTCTGCGAGATATCTACAGGGTAGAATAACCTCATCTCCAGTTCCTGGAGGCATATCTATAATAAGCACATCAAGCTCAGGCCACTCGACAAACGATAATATATCAAGAACAGTCTTCTCACGATAAGAACCTCTAACAGGGAATGGTCTATCTCCAATAAGTAAGACAGGGCTAAAATACACTAGTCCATCGATCTGCACAGGAACGGCTTCTTCAATACTCTCGTACCTTAGGTTTGGTACATAGCATAGAAATCTGTGTGTGGAAAATCCGTAGATATCGAGATCCAAAAGTCCTGTACGTAGACTATCCTTGAGATACCATGCGAGTCCAGTAGCAATAAACGACTTACCTACACCGCCCTTCCCACTACATACGGCAACGACCTTCTTAACTCGCCTAAATGCACTCGATATGGCGTACTTCCTGAAGTCGAGCATCATCAGACCTCACCAACAATCTTCCCAATCTTTACATCAAATCCCTCAATTACCTCATAATCAGGACTACCACATGCGGGACATCGAGCATATGCAAACACAGCAGCAGGGACGAGATGTATCGATTCTAGGCAAGTCTTCCTGAGCTCTGGATCCTGAATTTCTTCAGCAAGCTTATTCAAGACATCTCTCCACGTCCATACATATCCACATCGCGAGCATCTGAATCGAGTCTCAACTTCCTGAATCTCGAACTCCACATCCTGAAGATTGTGCAGACCAGCAACTTCCTGTAGGGCTTGCCTAAATATGTCAAGATCTATCTGTACAAGCTTCCCAACCTCAATCACGACTTTCCTGATCTTCTTGACCTTGCCTTCCCGAAGAAGATCCAGCAATGCTGATACTATGCTATAAGCTAGACTCCACTCATGCACAATGTCTAGTGTCCTACATTTTGTTTAAGAATTATCTAATTCTTCTAATACCAATCCTGACCTTCTTATCCTCAATATCCCAATCCATCACAAACGCATCCTCAGGCAACTTCTCAGTTCTTTCCAACTTTACTGCACGTACCTCTGACATTATGTAATCTCTAAGTGCCTCAACGGCCTCAACAAGCTCAGCATCAGATGTTGAGTAGTATACCTCAACCTTCTCATCGACAGGTAAGTTCATTCTACCGCGCATGAACTGTACTCTTCTAATGAACTCTCTTGCGTATGCCTCAAGCAATAGCTGCTTGTCAAGCTCTTTACTTATGCATGTCTTGCCATAGTCAGACTCTGTGCATAGCAGCTCCTTGACCTCCTCTGTCTCCTGAGTACTCAGTAGAACTTCCTTGCAGTTTGCTAGATATGACAGTAGATGTGTTATCTGTCCAAGTAGCTTAGCATCCTCCTCAGACTTCAGGACAACGCACACCTTCCTGATCGGCCATCTTAGCTTTATTCCAGCTCTACTTCTCAGATTTGCAACATCTGAGAACACGGTAAACATCAGGTCAAACGCCTTCTCCAACTTCTCGTCAATGAACTCGGTCTCAACTCTTGGAAGTCTCGACAAGTGTACACTCTCAGCCTCTTCTGGCTCGTACTTCTTGACAAAGGCTTGCCATAGGTACTCAGTCAGATGTGGCACAAATACCGAGCCCATGATTAGCGTGCCCTTCAGGACGTGGTACAGTACAGCATATGCTGCATACTTAGTCTCAGCTTCCTCCTCTATCCACACTCTCCTCCTGATAAGTCTCAGATAGCCGTGACTCAGATCCTCTACTACAAGGTTTATCCACTCTCTTGCAGCTAGGTGAATCTCCATCTTCTCCATGTGCTCAATGAAGTTCCTGAGCCTCGTGTAGAATCTGGATAAAATCCACCTATCCTCTGGAGCAAGCTTGTCAAGATACTTGTCTAGGCTATGCGTAGCTGGGCTATACTTGTCCAAGCTCATGTACGTGTCTGCGAACTTGACAACATTCCACAAGATCGATAAGACTCTCTGACTCTCCTTAATCTCATCAGGATCAAATGCCATGGTCTCCCATGGAGCAACCTTGAAAGCAATGTAGAGACGTGGCGCATCGACGCCCCATCTCTTGAATAGATCCTCGGCCCATATCACGTTGCCCTTCGACTTGCTCATCTTCTGTCCGTACTTATCCACAACATGTCCCTGAATGAGTATGGACTTGTATGGTGCCTTACCTGTCCATAGCACAGACGTTGCTAATAGTGAGTAGAACCAGCCACGTGTCTGATCTATTGCCTCAGTGACCCAGTCATATGGAAACAGCTTCTCGAAGAGCTCTCTATTCCTTAGACCATCAATGCTTGCTATCCAAGCAACACCACTATCCATCCACACATCTAGGACATATGGCTCGCGAACCCACTCATCACAATCCTCTGTACATATCTTGACCTGGTCAATCCATGGCCTATGTACTAGCAAGTCATCAGGTACCTGTGGCAGCTCCTTTGCTAGACGCTTCAGCTCCTCAATTGAGCCAATTACGAGAATCTTACTTGGATCCTTCTTACAGCGCCATACTGGCAGTGGCGTACCCCATACTCTACTTCTCGATATTGTCCAGTCTCGCAGATTGGCAATCCAGTTCTCAAACCTGTCTCGCAGATGCTCAGGATAGATCTTGACCTTCTTCAGCTCCTCAAGCATCTTGTCCTTGTAAGCTGTGACTCGAATGAACCACTGCTTATCAGTCCTGTATATTAGTGGCGTACCACAGCGCCAGCAGTGTGGATATCTGTGAACAATCGTCTCCTTATGGACAAGTAGACCCCTCTCCTCTAGTATTCTGATTACTTCGGCAGACACGTCTAGCCAGTACTTTCCTGCAAACCTACCTGCACGTTCTGTGAAGTAGCCATTTGCTGCTACTGAGTCAGTTATTGGAAGTCCGTACTTTCTCGCAACCTCAAAGTCTTCAGGACCGTGTGCAGGCGCCATGTGTACGAGACCTGTACCCATCTCAAGTGTCACGAAGTCTGCAGTCACAATGTAGTGAGCCTTGTCATCATGCTCCTTGTGTACAGGCACATCCTCAAGGAATATGTGCACATATTTCCTACCCTTGAGCTCCTCACCGTACCTGACCTCAACAATCTCGTACTTCTCTACTCCGAACTTGCCCATCAGAACATTAACAAGATCCTCAGCAATCCACCAGTACTCGGTTCTTCCTTTCCACTCGACCTTAACCTTCGCATACCTCAGATTTGGATGAACAGCTATTGCCTCATTATCAACAAGCGTCCAGGGGGTCGTCGTCCAGATTACATAGTAAGTGTTCTCCTCATCCTTAGCAGGAAACTTGACAAATATTGATGGGTCTTCTCTATCTTCATATCCCTGATCTACCTCAGCATCACTGAGCGCAGTTTCACATCTTGGACAGAATGGCAGAACTCTGTAGTCCTCGAACAGTAGTCCACGCTTCCAAGCCTCCTTAATTAGAGACCATACATGCTCAATGTAGTGCGCTCTCCTAGTCTCGTACGCGTTCTCTAGATCTAGCCATAGTGCCAGTAGATCAGTACCATAACTTCTCCAGTACTCGAGATAGTAGTCAACTAGCTTACTACACTCGATACTAAACTTGTCGAGACCAAACTTCTCAATGTCCTTCTTAGTCTTGAAGCCAAGCTTCTTCTCAGTCTCAAGCTCAACAGGAAGACCTTGCTCATCCCATCCTGCCTGTGCCCACACTTCATAGCCCTGCAATCTCCTGAACCTCAGGACAATGTCCTTGTACGTTCTGCCTCGTATATGCCCAACATGTGGATAGCCATTTGCTGTTGGTGGTCCCTCTAGGAACCTGAACACAGGACGTGTCCAAGTTACTTGACGCCACTTTTCAGGAATCTTACGCTCCTTCCAGAATTTTCTAACAATCTCCTCTACCTTTTTCAAATCAAGTCTCTGCTCAAGTGTGAACAAATCAATAAGTAATCACCTAGCACGAAAATTTTAGGCGCCTATTAAGCATTATCTCGAGTCAATTCAGGATTAGGGTGTCCACCACTCAAAAGCCACGTAATATACCCTGTTCTCCGTAGAGTGCCATGTTGCTAAGACAAACCTCTTATTTACACTATGTGAAAGTCTTGCAGCTCTAGTTATATCAAGTGCCGTTATATCACGATCAGGTTCAATAAAATGCACAAGCATTGGCGCATGATCGATTCCAGGCCCCTTCTCATACACTGCAAATAATGCACCAAACTTAAGACCACTCTTAACAACAAACCCCTTCTCACGAAGTTCTCTATATATTTCATATATCTTATCAAAATTCTTAATCAAACGCCTCCCAAGCTCTACAAGATCATCCCTACTCAAGACTCTTCCAGACTCATCATAGACCTCGAGCAGACCCTTCTCATGTAGGTAAAGTGCTTCAAGAATCGACAACTGTAGGGGGGCAGAGACGTTATCTACCTCATCAGGCTTAACCTTGTCTACTCCTACAAACTTGCCATAGAACCCGTGCTTGTACAGCCATCGTGCATCCTCAATATTTGGAACAACTATT
>JAMOMD010000288.1 GCA_027068725.1 Thermoproteales archaeon
TGACTATCTTCCCGCTCATGGTCTTATAAGCATCACCATATCGAAAATGCCCCAGCCATATCATCCTGATGAGTAAAACTTCGATAAGGAAAAGGTAATACAAGTAATACGTAGTGCATGAGCTGATGGTATGGTGGTATCTATTCGATGCTTGGCCATGGTTGAGTGTTTTAGTGCTTGTGCAATTTTGTTAAGAATTTTGTTTTAGAGTTGTTTTAATGTGCTGAAATACTCTAATGCTGTGGAATTGCTGTGTGGTGTGTTGTGAAGTTTAATTTTGTGGGACGTGTAATGTTGGTAGTCTTGCGAGGGTGTTGTTTTGGGTGATGATGCTGAGCACGTCTGAGTTGGTGATGTGGAGACCTTCCACTGATAGGGCGGTATTTTAAATGTTTCATATATATTCTGCGTGCACGTACTTTTCCTGATGCCTCATAAGGATGAGTTCGATCTTGAGAATGTTGATGGTATTGGACCGAAGACTGCGCAGATGCTTCAGTCTAAGGGTATAATATCTGCGCGTCATCTTGCTCTCTTTACGCCGGAGGAGCTTGTGGATATAACTGACATGACTCCTGATAGGGCAGAGAAGATTCTGAGAAGTGCTAGAGAGCTTGTGTTTGGCTCGCGTCGAGCTCTTAAGGGTACAGAGCTGCTTAAGCTAAGTCAGGATGTTCCTAGACTTACGACAGGTGTCAAGTCCATCGATAAGCTGCTTGGAGGTGGACTAGAGCCAAAAGCAACCTACGAGTTTGCTGGTGAGTTCGGTACAGGAAAGACACAGCTATGTCATCAGCTTGCTGTGACTGTGCAACTGCCAAGAGAGAAGGGTGGTGTTGGAGGTGCATGTGCTTACATTGATACTGAGGAGGCGTTCTCGCCAAGTAGGATAGAGGCAATAGCAAAGAGATTTGGACTAGATCCACAACAGGCACTTGACAACATTTACGTCATAAAGGTAGTAAACGCAGCTGACCTAGAGGATAGAATAAAGTTTGACCTCGTGAGACTAGTCGAGCAGAACAACGTTAAGCTAGTCATAATAGACTCAATAATCGCCCTCTACAGAGCAGAATTCAAAGGACGCGAAAGACTAGCTGAGAGACAGCAGAGACTAAACTACATACTCGACTGGCTAATGCGCGTTGCAAAAGTCTACGGAATATACATTGTCCTGACAAACCAGGTAATAGACGTACCACTCGGCTACATAGAAGTAAAGAAACCAGCAGGAGGAAACGTACTAGCACACGCAGTCACACACAGACTCTTCCTCAAAAAATCACGCGAAGACCTAAGAGTAATGGAAGTACTCGACAGCCCAAGACTACCATTTAAAGCCTCAGCAATGTTCAGAATAACAGACAAAGGAGTAGAAGACGCATGATGAGATCCTGCTAACCTGAAACCTGATGAAGGTTTCCGGCACTGACTCTCAACTTCACAACAAAATTCATAACAAAAACAATAACAGACTACGATACCCATAATGCTTTTGCGTAATGTTGTTTTTGTTGTTGTTTCTGGTTTTCT
>JAMOMD010000289.1 GCA_027068725.1 Thermoproteales archaeon
TATTAATCAGAAATCTCCCAACTTCGTCATTCCCAACTCTGCCCACTATATGAACTTCAATCCCGCACCTTGCAGGTACGTACAACGTATTTATAACAGAGCCGCCTAGACACTCTACACACAGTGACGCGTTCTCTCTTGCATAATTCTCAAGTTTTATAATATTATCAACATTATCAGTAGCATCTTCCACATCAACTACCTCGTGCGGCATCTTACATATGAGATCCCTGTTGATAGCTGCAAGACCTAGAACTCTCATCACTCTCTAACTATCAGAGCATCAACATTATGAATTACTAGCTTGTACACTCCCGGTATCTTGCCATCAACTATCATTTGAACAATAGTGTCTCTATCACTTGAGAACCCCTTGAAATATGGGTCTCTTGGAAATATCTCTCTTATGAACTTATCAACAACCTGTTTAAGAACTTCAATATCTTTCTCTTTTTCTAGCCTTCCCTCCACTATCACTGATATGTACATATTCTCGACACGTTCTAGACAAGCATAACATACGTTGTTGTTCTTTTCTAATGCTCTTGTCTTTCTACCATATTTTGTGAATAGGAAGTACAGCATGTTATTGTGAACAACATGAGCTACAGGAAAGCAGTAAGGTCTATTATCATCAACTACTGCAAGAAAACCTCTCCATATTCTTGAAGAAAGTAGGCTCAGCACCTGTTCTGGCGATAATTTCTCAAGTATCATATGGCGCTTCAAGTATGGTCAGGTTCAAATCTGTGTCGGACTCTCTGTCAACAATGTATCTCAGTAACTGTCTAGCATCGTGAATATCTCTTAAATCTTCTATCATTTTGATAACTTTCTCATCGACTTCGTAACAAAGTACACATGCATCTTCAAAACACTTTCTCACAACTTTGATAATTTCTCTACCATCCCTATCTCTCAATATCTCGACTTCTTCATTATCATTAACAGTCTGTTCAACATTATCTCTATACTCAGCATATGCTACTTGAAGAAGCATGTCTATCCTGACTGCGGTCTGGTCATCCTCAGGTACGCACTTCACATGTTGTGCCTAGTTCAAAGTTCATTAATCCTTACATCATTATGAGACTTGAGTGATGAGGAGTTGCCCTACTTGACTAGATGATGAGGCGCTCGGTTACCTGACTTTAGAAATTAGATAATCCATCACTAGCTTACATAGCTGAAGAACATTTAGCCCAGCTTCAGGAACCATAGGCTCAACCTCGAGAATAAGCGGTGCCTCTGTGTATCTAGCAAGTGCATCGATAACACTGTACCATGGGACAGTTCCGGTCATTGGAGGCATGTGCCTATCCTGAACACCGTCATTATCGTGCAGATGTGTTGCTATTATGAGCTTGCCAAGTCTCCTAATAATGTCAGGAATATCTATCTTGTTAACATTTGCATGACCAGTATCTAAGCATATACCAAACATTTCACTACCCTTGTAATACAACACGTCTGCTATATCAAATACAGTACAGCCAAAAGTCTGTTCAAGCCTATTCTCAAACGC
>JAMOMD010000290.1 GCA_027068725.1 Thermoproteales archaeon
TCAAACAGTTGTTAATGAGAGAGCTACACTATCTACAGATGTTATCGACAGGCTGGAGGACTGCGTTAGGATGATGGAGAATGGAAAGCATGTGCTAGTGATAGTGCAGGGTGAGGAAGATGTGCTTGCTATTCCTCTGATCTTACTATCACGCGACAGTGTTGTACTTTATGGAAACGTGTTTCTCGATGCTCTGATTGCTGTGCCTACCTCTACGGAGTATAAGTTAGCAGTTCTAAAGTTGCTAGTCGAGTTTAGGAAGTGCGTCTAGATAGACCATGGGTAGTTGTTGTATGTGCAGCCTCGCTTGATGGACGTATTGCAAGTAGGACAGGATGGTCAAGAATTTCCTGTCCTAGAGATCTCGAGCGTCTTCATGCTCTTAGAGCTATGTGTGATGCTGTGATGATTGGTGCAAACACCGCCATAATCGATGATCCCATGCTTACCGTTAGGTATGTTCCTGCTATACGTCAGCCAGCTCGAGTTGTCGTAGATGGTAGATTAAGAGTACCGACAAGTCTTAGACTGTTCAAGACTGCTAGAGAGATACCAACTATAGTACTGACAAGCAGGAAGGCAAGTCCTGAGAAGATTAGTGCTCTACAGAACATGGGAGTACATGTCGAAGTTGTCGGAGAGGATCACGTCGACCTTCCTGAAGCTTTGAGACTACTCTACAGGAAGTACAACGTGAGGATACTCCTAGTCGAGGGTGGGGGCAACCTCATATGGAACCTCTTGAGGCATGATCTAGTTGATGAGATGTATGTAACATACTCAGGATTTGCTCTAGGTAATGGAGTATCCATAGCACAGGGAGAAGGATACTCCACTGGTGATGAAAGTCCAAAATTCAGGATCGCAAGTGCTCACATCTGTGAATGTGGTCGTGAAGTAGTTGTGCACTACATTCGTGAGCGATAATGCTTTATTTTGAGCAGAAGTCTGCGTCTAACGTGATCCAGCACCAATGGTAACAATAGGATCGGTAATCTCGCAGCTGAGGAATTCTATAAAACAGCTTGACGAAGTTCTGGAGAACCTAAGAAAAGTAGTAGCAGAATACTTGAGATGTGGCCAAGCAGATTACATAATAAACATTGTGACTAATATAGCATCATCTCTCAAGGATCCTCTAACGAGAAAATTTGTACTGGAGAAGTTATTCTCCGAATTTACTGGTGAGAAAGTTCGTGTAGCTTACCTTGGTCCTGAAGGATCTTTCTGTCACGAGGTTCTTAAGAACTTGTTTAGATGTTCTATAGATGAGATTAGCTGTGCATCAATAACGGAGGTTTTTGAAAAAGTTCAGAATGGACAAGCATTGTTTGGAATAGTTCCTCTTGAGAATAGTCTAGAGGGCATAGTGCATGAGACTATTGATAATTTTGAGGAGAGGCGCTCAGTATATATTAATCTCTGTATTGAGCACAGGATAAGGCTCTGTCTTGCAGTGTCGGATGATGTTGATAGTATAGATGATATAAAGGTTCTATATGCTCAGCCTTACGCGCTTGCTCAGTGTAGAACGTTTGTCAGTAGGTATCTTCGCAATGTTGATGTTGTACATGTTGCATCAACATCTAGAGCTTTACAGAACGTGAAGAATGGGAGTAGATCTGCGTGTCTATGTTCCTGTAGTGGAGCAAGATCACTAGGCGTAAAGGTGATCGCAGAAGATGTTCAGGATAGTGAGAGCTATACTAAGTTTGCACTAATTTCCAGAACGTTAACGCGTGCTGGAGAGAGGGTTAGTCTAATATTCACGGTTAGGCATGAGCCTGGAGCTCTATATAGAGCTCTTGAGGTGTTTGCAAGACGCTCAATTAACCTGACGATGATCTACTCGAGACCTCTGAGGAAGATACCGTGGAGATACTACTTCTATCTTGAGTATGAGGGTGACATAGATGATGAGGTCGTGAGCGAGCTTGAGCGTAGGTGCACATCTATAAGGATAGTGGGTCAGTACCCCACTATTTTATCTACATAGTCCTGCGCTGGGTCTATATAGGTTCCTTATTATTTTGAAGTGTGTTCAAATAGTAGAGAATGAGCTTTAGTTTATATCTATCGACTTTGCAGATAATAATGTTTTAAAGTTGTCATATCTTAACGAAAAACTTGTGGAGATCTCAAAATTTATCGAGCTTCTATCGAGTGCCCCAAGATTCGAGGAGCTAGATCACTCAGGAAAGAAGGTTCTACTCAGAGTAGACATAAATGTTCCATTGGACAAGTCTCGAAAGGAGATACTTGACGACTTTCGAATATATGCACACTCTAAGACAATAAAGAAGCTTCTTGAGCTTGGATGTGCTGTAACAGTCATAGCTCATCAGGGAAGACCTGGCGATAAGGAGTTCTCTACTCTTGAGCTACACGCACAGTACTTGTCAAAGTACGTTGGTACCGAGGTCAAGTACATTGACGATGTCATGGGTCCAGCAGCTAGAGAGGAGATAAAGAAGCTCAAGCCAGGAGAAGTCCTTCTACTTGACAATGTTAGATTTGTCAGTGAGGAAATGCTTGAGAAGACTCCTGAAGAGCATAGCAAGAGCTATCTCGTATCACGTCTAGCTCCACTCTTTGACGAGTTTGTTCTAGATGCTTTTGCAGCAATCCATAGGCCGCACGCAAGCATTGTAGGCTTCACATGTGTAATGCCAAGCTGTATGGGTCTTGTGTTACAGAACGAGGTTGATGCACTGAAGTACCTTCTGTCAAGTAATTACAAGAATACGCTCGTCATTGCCGGAGGCTCTAAGATTCCCGAGACAGTAAAGGTAGTGAGTAAGATACTTGAGAAGAACATTGCTGACAAGGTCATTGTTGGAGGACTCGTAAGCACAGTCTTCACGCTAGCTAAGTACGATGTCAAGGGCTGGATTAGGGACTTCGTGACTAAGAAGAACTTGCAGGAACAGGTTGAGACTGCTAGAAAGCTCGTGGAGAAGTATGGTGATAGACTAGTTACACCACTAGACCATGTTGTTCTTAGAGAAGATGGAGCACACTATGTGAGAGATGTCAAGGAGATCGATGCCGAGATCGTGGATATTGGTCCAAGAACACTTGATCTGTATCGCGAAATTGTTGGACAGTACGAGAACGTCATAATGACAGGACCTGTAGGCTGGGTTGAGAAGGAGGAGTTCGCTAAGGGAACACTGGAGCTCTTGAACACAATGATAAGCAAGTGCAAGTTCACTGCTATTGGAGGTGGGCACACAGTCATGATTGCGAGAAGAATGGGTCTTCTAGACAAGCTGTCTCATGTATCGACAGGAGGTAGAGCGTTCCTGTACTCACTAGTTGGTGAGGAGCTTCCTGGACTTGTTGCTCTCGTCAAGTCTAAGGAGAAGTTCCTATCAAAATCCTCCTCATCATCCTAGGATACTTACTGCTCTCCCAGCCTGCTCACGGGTAAATATTGAAAACCTAGTACACTTCTCATACATGTGCCAGTTCGAGTCGGAATATTCGGCTACGGAACAATTGGTAAACGAGTAGCAGATGCTGTACTGAAGTTCTCGGACGAGTTTGAGCTCGTTGGTGTTGTTAAGCCAACTCCTGACTACGAGGCTGAGATTGCTGTAAGCAAGGGAATTAAGGTATACACGTACTCAGACAAGCTCAAGGACTTTGAAAAACTTGGAATTCCAGTTGCTGGAACTGCGGAAGAGCTTCTCGACAAAGTTGATGTAGTGATTGATGCAACGCCAGGAAAGGTAGGCAAGGAGATGAAGGAGAAGTACTATGCTCCTCGCGGCAAACCTGCAATATTCCAGGGAGGAGAGAAGGCAGATGTTGCTGATGTTAGTTTTAACGCACTTGCAAACTATGACAGGGCAGTAGGAGCAAAGTACATACGTGTCGTGAGCTGTAACACAACTGGCATATGTAGGCTACTTGCATCATTCCTTCTGCACGGTCTCAAGATCAGAAAAGTGCGCGTGTACCTTGTTAGAAGAGGAGCTGATCCAAAAGAGCACAAGAGAGGACCAATAAATGACGTTGTTCCTGACCCAGTCACAGTGCCTAGTCACCATGGTCCAGACGTGAAGACCGTCATTCCTGAGATAAACATAGTCACAATGGCTGTTGCAGTACCTGTAACACTCATGCATCTCCACATGGTGAACATAGAGTTCGAGACGAACGTCACGCGCGAGGACATCATCAGGATGCTCGAGGAGACTCCAAGAATAATGCTCGTACCAACAGGAAAGAGAATGGACAGCATAGCACAGCTAATAGAGTGGGCACGCGATATTGGCCGCTACAGGAATGACATAATGGAGAACTGCATCTTCGAGGGCTCGATAACTGTGGTTGATGGAAATGACGTGTATCTCTCAATGGCAATCCATCAGGAGAGCATAGTCATACCAGAGAACATTGATGCATTAAGAGCAATGTTCAAGCTTGCTGATAAGTGGACATCAATAGAGAAGACAGACAAGGTTCTAGGACTCATTACAAGCGGCAAAAAGTACAAGTTCTAAAAAGGCAAAGTGAGCCTAGTTTCCTCAATCTGTCACTTCCCTTTTCTTAACTAACAAATTCGTACAAAACATTTACATCTTTCTCACATAGTCTTTAGACAGGTCAAACTATGAAGCTCATGGTATGTGGCAAAGGAGGAACAGGAAAGACGGTAATATCTATCCTGATGGCTCGCGCGTTCAGAGAGCTAGGATACGTACCCTACATACTTGACATGGACGAGTCTAACGAGACACTGCCCATCCTAGCCGGAGCTGAGAGACCTCGATCACTTGTTGAGTTATATGGAGGAAGAAGAGGTCTAGCACAGACGCTGCGTCAGGGAGAGCACAGTATACTGAGCATGCTTAGCCAAATATTTGCAGGTGGAGATATTGCTCTTAGTACAATAAAACCACCATACAAATCTACCAGTGACGATGGTGTAGGAATACTGGTCATCGGTAAGATAAGAGAGTTTGGCGAAGGATGTGCATGTCCTCTAAACGTTCTATCAAAACTTCTACTATCAAAAATCAAACTAAGTGATAAGGAAGTTCTCATAGTTGACACAGATGCAGGAGTCGAACATGTAGGAAGAGGTGTTGAAGAAGCTACAGATGGAATTGTAGCTGTTGCAGACCCAACATACGAATCTTTAGTAATTGCAAAGCACTTGAAAGAAGTAGCTTCAAGACTTGGAAAGAAGTATTGGCTTGTATTGAACAAGGTTCCAGAATCTATGAAAGATAAAGTACAGGAGCTATGTGCAAAAATTGGGCTAACACCTGACTGTGTTGTGCCATTCGACGATAGGATATTTGAAAGTTGTATGCTTGGCACTAAGGTCTCTTCAGAAAAAGCCTATGCTACTATTAAAGAGTTTGTAAGAAGAATATTATCAGGGTAGTAGAGTATGTGTCTCATAAAGGTGAAAATTATCGAACAGGACGGTAGTAGAATGTTCGAGAACATTGCAATGATCGAGATTAGGGACGGTCTCTTAATTCTTAGAGATATTTTTCTACGCGAGGTGGTTAAGATAAGTGTTGATAAGATAGATGAGCTTGTTGTTAATACTGTTGATGCTGTTGCCCTTCTGAAACTTCGTTAAGAGCTTTCTCTATTTCTTCGATAAGTTTTTTGTACTCTTCGAGAGCCTCCATATCAACTTTCGATATTATTAGTCCTGCATGAACTAGTACAACATCTCCAGGTTTGACATCTTCTACACCTACCAGAACCTCCTGTCGGACACCACCAAAATCTACGATAGCAATGTTGTTCTCCTTATCTATTTCAACAACTACTGCAGGAACAGCCCAGCACACGTGTAGAGTTGTATACCTTGAACTAATAAAGTCTCAGTCTAGGTTCTTGCTCATGCTACTGAATGCGGTCAAAGTGAATGAGGATGTGCTTAACGCAGTGGTGGACTACATATCTCGTAATCTTGGGAAAGGTGAGGAAGATATTCTCAGAGCTGTAATTCCTGACGCACCTGATCTACAGATTGTTCAAAGAATTGTTGAACGATTTGGAGAGGAAGCTAAAAAACTGATAAATCTTGGACTTGTAGAGAAGGTTGTATCACAGATAGTTAAGTTGTACTACATTATTCAAGAGCTTCCTGATATAGAGGAAGTGTATGATACTATTGTAGGAATTGTAGATATGCTGAGTCCAGACCTAGATGTTCTCGATGTAGCATCTCGCTATCAGGATAAGAAGGTTCAACAAGCAGCACTGAAGGCAGATACTAAGAAATTGTCAGAAGTATCTAAGAAAGTCTCTGAGACTATAATTGCGTCTAGAGATCTTGCAAGAGTTCTACAGGAGCTATCTGCAGGCAAGTTTTTCAAAGATAAGATAGCAATATTGACATCATACACAATTCATAGATTGCTAAAAGGAACTAGGTTTGAGCTAGGTAATGTCTTATCTCTTCCAGCACATGTAGATATTCACTTATTGAAAGTATTCTTAAGAGTTGGAATCTTGCAAATAGATTCTGAAGTCCTAGAAAAGTATGCAGGAGCAGGAAAGTATAAGGTTAAGATTATTCCAGTATGTGCAAAACTTGCTCCTGATGAGCCATTCAAGACACTATGGGATGTTCTCAGAAGACACTCTCTATCAGTGTTGAAATCAATGTCTGAGAAACTTGAATGTCCTCAAATTGTTCTTGCAAGCTACTTCTCTTCTATTGGTCGAAGAGTATGCATATTTAATGACGATTCCGTTGCTGGGAAACATCTTTGTCCAATAAAGGAACTACGTCAATGTCCTCTTGCTGTTGTGTGTAGAACGTATGCTGGATTGCAGAATGTTAAGATATTTAGTAGAAGACAGGCGAGATTGCTGCTTAGATACTTTGGTGTATCGTCTAGAAGAGCCGAGGAAGTAGAGTGTGAATTAATTGTTATATAGAATTTTTGATGAGTCAGTAAGGAGGTCAATCATCATTTTTCAGGTCGGGGAGTTCTGTCATCATTTTTGTAAGATTCCTAATATTATACAGGTGTTACAACGAGTCTGCTCTTATTTCCTTCTTTAACAAAGTCAATCTTGAATAGGTAGTGCTTTATGTGTGTCATCCTTGCCTTCTTGATTGCTAGATATCTCTCAAGCTTCTTGCTCGTCTTCACGTCCGTCATCCAGGACTCCATGACCACGTCAGCAATATGCTCGACACCAAAGCCGAAGATACCTTTTGTAGTCATTGCATACTGACTCGTCAGGAAAGCAGTTATGTTACTTCTGTGATATGCTAACTTTAGCTGATAGCTGTATTTACGTGCCATCGCAGGTTTGTCAACCCAGAATGTTGACATTGAGTCAATGATTAGCCTGACATGCTGACCACGCTCAACTTCTAGCACCTCGTATGCTCTATCTAGGGCAAATACTAGTGTATCAATGCTCCAGGGTACGTAACTCTTCCTTGCTGTTGTCTTCTTTTTCTCACTACTTAGCTGCTCCTGAAGTGCAAGTTTTGCTACTCTCGATAGTCCAAACAGGTCAATCACGACGATGTCTGGTGTCTTTTCAGGTTTCTCAAATCTCCATTCTTTGTCAGCTCTATCCCACTGTATAGCCTCTGCTAGATTGAACACGTTGTACTCGTCA
>JAMOMD010000291.1 GCA_027068725.1 Thermoproteales archaeon
ATGAGCCACCTGAAGAAGTTAAGGCACAGTGCCCCAGTGGAAAAATAGTCGGTGACACGCGTGTACTTGACACATGGTTTGACTCGTCAATATCGTGGATGTATGCGTCAGGATACACGAAGCCTGAGATCAGAGTATTTGAGAAAGTGTACCCACACTCAATCCTGAGACCACAGGGCTACGACATAATTAGGACATGGCTCTACTACTCGATCCTGAGAGCATTCTTACTCTTCGGAAAGCCACCCTTCAGATACGTGAGAATATCAGGAATGGGACTCGACGAGAAGGGCGAGGCCATGCACAAGTCTAAGGGCAACATAATTGATCCAATGCCTCCAGTCGAGAAGTATGGTGCAGATGCTGTCCGCTTCTGGGCTGCTGCAGCAGCAAAGCTCGGAAGTGACTACAGGTACATGCCACAGCTAATCGAGACTGGTCATAGCTTTGTGACAAAGCTGTGGAACATTGCTAGATTCATATCTCAGTTCCCTGACGTTCAGGATAGGTATAAGCTCACGCCACTCGATATGATGATTCTCGCAAGACTAGAGGATGTGCTAAAGAAGTGCATAGAGGCATACAGCAAATTCGACGTGTACGAGCCTGCTCATCTACTCTTCGAATTTACTTGGCACGTATTCGCCGATCACTATCTAGAGGCAGTTAAGACACGAGCATACAACAGAGAAGGACAGTTCAGTGAAGAGGAACAGAGAGGAGCATGGTTTACACTTCACACCGTCCTGAAAACTGTTACAAAGCTTCTAGCACCAATAATGCCATTTGTCACAGACTACATCTGGAGAAACCTGTACGGTGACTCAGTACACAGACAGAAGATCGAGGACAAGCTAGACATAGAGTTCGACAGGAAGTACGGCGAGCTGCTAGACACGTTCATGAAATTCAACCGTGCAATATGGACATACAAGAACAAACATGGCATAAGTCTCGCAGCACCCCTAGACGCAGTAGTCTATGCTCCAGAAAAACTACAACCACTAGCAAAAGAACTACAACTAATGCACAAAATACGCGAACTAAGATTCGGCAAACCAGTCGAGGCACAATACGAGACACTTGACGAAGAAGCTCAGATATACCTGGTAAAGACAGGGTAAGAGTCCTTACCCAAACAAGAGTAAGCCACTAGTAAGAACGTAAACTGGGCCTATTACTGCAACGTTCTTTTGCGCGATTTTCTATAAAATACCACAATTACCACTACAACTATCACAATTGCAGAAATTACAAGCATAACCAAGACAATACTAACATCATGCGGATTTCCTATGATTTTTTCTGCCATGTTGGGTGGTAGGGATAGTGCTTCTGGTATTGTTGGTGCACAGTATAGACCATATTTTTCTACTTTTAGTGTTCTTGGGTTTATGTATGCGAACAGTATGCACATTATAAATTTGTTTTCTTTCAACTCTTTACCATACTTCTCTTCAACAATTTTTGGAATATAGCCATTTCTAATAAATGCTGTTAAGAATTCGGCCATCAT